>JAYVXJ010000628.1:0-4836 GCA_043785285.1 Chitinophagaceae bacterium | reverse complement strand
GCTTCCTCCCGGAATAAATGTTCCGCGATTGCCTGCCTGCTTACAACCCTGTTTTTATTCGTGATTAGAAACAGCAAAAGGTCATACTCGTTTTTTGTAAGTATTACCTGCAAAGAACCATGGAAGGCTGTCCTGGATAAGACATTTATGGTAAGATTACCCAATTTGAAATCGTCTGCACCATGGCCATATTTTCTGCGGATCAATGCATTTACCCTTGCATTCAATTCGGAGAGGTGAAAAGGTTTGATGAGATAGTCATCTGCTCCCCTATTTAAGCCGGAAATTTTATCGTCCAGTGAATCACGTGCAGAAATAATAATTACGCCATCTTCATTTCTATTTGCCCGTAAATAATGCAACAAATCCAACCCGCTTCCACCGGGTAAATTGATATCCAGTATAATACAGTCGTAATGAAAATCTTCAATTTTGCCAATGCCTTCCTGGTAAGATCGAACCCCTTCGCATAGGAAGTCTTCCTTCTCAAAATATTCTGTTATGCTTTGCAACAGGCTGGGTTCATCCTCAATTACCAAAACCTTCATTTTAGCAATTTTATAGCTAAGCTACTTCTAAATTTTGGAGAAAATCGGGAATGCCAGGTGTCATGATAAAAACTTCACCAACATGCTTACATTTGTTGTGTAATTAATTCTTGTTATCTTATACATTAATTAATGGCTATGCAACCCCCCTCTAAACGCACCCTACCATTTATATATTTTATCCTGATTATTTTTTGGGTTTCCTTATCCAGTATTATTATTCTTTTTCGTGGGCATTTATACAGAGATCTGATTATTAATTTTGTGCAGTGCCTAAGCTTTAAACTTCCTTCAAAATTACCTGCAGGAAATAGTCCTTATATCAGTTTAATCAGTGGATCCGTTGAAGATTCAAAGCCAGAGACATTCAAAATAAATAAAAATCAGATTATATGAAATCAATACTACTCATCAGCATCTTCACAATAATTGCCAGATTGCCCCTGGCAGATCATTGGAATGCGGATGCATCAAAAGCTAAAATTATGTTTTCGGTAAAAGGTCCCTTTGGAACGGTACACGGCAACTTTTCCGGATTGAAAGCAACCATTCAGTTTAGCGAAAAAGATTTAACAACAAGTTCTTTTACAGCAAGTCTGGAAGCAAAAACAGTGAGTACCGGAATATCACTCCGTAACAGCGATCTACGCAACAAGGAAGAATGGTTAAATACAGACAAATACCCTATGATCAGTTTTAAATCAAAGGAAGTCGAAAAAGTGGCTGCAGGTTATAAAGTTTTGGGTGACTTAACCTTGAAAGGAACTACCAAACCCATTGAAATTCCATTTACATTTACGGCTACCGGAAGTACCGGGCTTTTCAAAGGAGGGTTTACCATTAAACGGGAGGATTATCAACTTGGTAAAAAGGGTGGATCTGTGGGAAGTATAATAACGATTAGTATAGAAGTGCCTGTGAAAAAATAATCAAAACAAGGGTTTCTTCTTTTATTCATCTCATTTACCAGCGGTCACTAAAAAAGTTGCCTCCGAAGGGAGGCAACTGGTTGCGGCAAAACAAATACAATTGATATTAGTAGCAAATTCCCCTGGGAACTGTTTGCTTTTATAGCCGGAATTGCATGTATTTCATTTTTATTGATCCGGATGCTCAGTTTACCCCGAAAGTCTTTTTAAGATCCATCCCCGTTTATACATAATTAACCTATAATCCTAAACAGTCAAATTGTTCAAAATGCCCTATTTTACCTGGTAAAAGCCCTCCTCCTTCCGGGTTTTTTACGGTATCTCAAAAAGAAGGAATTTATAATACAAATTGATTTTAGCCGTTATACTAAAGTAAAAGCAATTCGAAAACCGTATCCCCTTACTATTTTACCTAATTTTTCTTAATGATGCTGTTTTTTGTCAAATCAAATTTTATAAATATTAAAAATTTTTATAAAACAAGTGATTGACGATAAATTGCATCAAATTTTTATGCAGATATCTTACAAAACCAATTATTGATATGAAAAAGCTCATTTTGATATCCTTATTCCTACCCTTTTTCGGAAAGGCTCAGTTTAAAATTTTCAATACTGCTACGACCAATCTTCTCGAGCTACGTCCAGGAACATGGCCAATAAACCTGCAAAAAGTTACAAAAGAATCGGATACCTGTTATGAACTTACCTTCCGCACGCAGGAATATACAAATGCAGTAATAATGAAAATCCTCCGGTTTCACGATTTAGAACAATTGAAATATTTTCAAAAGGGTTTAGCGACTTTGAAGACCGGGTCCACCGGAGATGTAGCTGAATTCAAGGATTATACAATCAAACGGGTAGATGTGAAACAGGAAGGTATCTGGTATACTTTAAGTTTTGACGGGGGATTAACAAATTTTCAGCAATCTGAGGCTGACAAAATGATTGCCACCATCAATAATTTATAAATAAGGCTGCCCACTGTATCCAGCCCGGCCACTTACCTCAGCATGATTTATTAATCATCTTTTCGCCTGAACATGTGAAAGCTATAGGAAACGCGAAATCCAACAGAATTCGCGATGTATTCCGATTTGCAGTTATTGCTTACCGCCTTTAATTAGTGAAGATATCAGCCGCATTTACCCGATGACCGAGGATAATTCATCTGGCTTTTTGTGTTTATTTCTTTTACCTCTTGCTATTATTATTTTATATTTATATCCAGTAAAATCAGTGATATCCATGAAAAAATCCATCCTAATTTCATTCATCATTCCCTTTGCAAGTATCGCAGGGTTTAACATGGAAAACAACGCTACAATCAACTTGCTTGAAGTGCGACCTGATCCCTGGCCGATCAACCTGCAAAGAATTATAAATAAAACAGATACTTCCTATGCACTTGAATTCCGGGATCAGCAGGTGCTTACCGGAGTGATGCTGGATACGCTGCCATTTGCCAATTTAGAACAATTGAAATATTTTGAAAAAGGGTTGTCGGTGTTGAAAAAGGGGACCAACGGAGACATTGCCGATTATAAGGATTATTCCATAAAAAGGATAGATGTGATAAAAGAACCTACCTGGTATCTATTGCGATTTGACGGCGCGTTGACAAATTTCCAACAACCTGAGGCAGACAAAATGATTGTCACTATTAAAGGCTTATAAAATATTCAATTTGGCCATTCACATTAGCTGTTCCAGATAGATTTCTTTAAACAAGAGCCCAGCCATAATCGCAACCTGCTGAAGCACCCCTCCATAATCAAGTCGGAGTTGATAGCCATTCTTGTATAGTTGTAATTGTGACGAAAGGGAATTAACTACCATGTTCTTTTTTTCATAAATTCATCCAGTTGACTGCGTGCTATTTGAGGTTCGTCCGGGTTTTGCTTCAGCCATTTAAGGAAGTCTTCTTTGATTTTATCCGTCCATTGGTTATCGATCTGCCCCGTACTATACCGGTTGGCCTTCAGCATGGCATGGCCAAA
The DNA here is from genome assembly GCA_043785285.1 of Chitinophagaceae bacterium. Classification (GTDB taxonomy): domain Bacteria; phylum Bacteroidota; class Bacteroidia; order Chitinophagales; family Chitinophagaceae; genus Puia. The sequence continues at coordinate 1,357 of JAYVXJ010000628.1, read as the reverse complement.
TTTATCCTTCACCGCAATAAACTCTGCTGTGGCAACAACCTGTTCAGCCATATGGGCCGGAATAAAAAGCACGCCTTCTTTCTCAGAAATCACCAGGTCGCCCGGCAACACAATGGCATGCCCGATCCGGATAGGGGTATTTAAACCCATCAGCACCATACCGTCAAGGAAAGAAGGATCAAAATCGCGCACAAAAGCATTGAACCCTTTTATCTCCGCCAGTCCGGAGAGATCACGTGCTGAACCATCGAAAATTACCCCGTTGCCGGATTTATTAAAAATGGAATTTCCCAAATTATCACCGATCAGTGTACCCTGGGCAATTTTTCCGAAACCATCTGCAACATATACATCTCCTGGTGAAAGCGCATCAATAGGCCACGCATTGGTATTTCCAATACGGCCCTCTTTTTTACCCCGTTCCTTAATATTTTTTTCAATGTCGGGGCGGCTGGGCATAAACTGCGCTGTAAGCGCTCTGCCCACCACAGGCACATCATCATGAACCATTTTCCAATTTCCTTCGAATTGATTCTTATACCCTTCATTCTGTAATACCTGCCAGGCTTCTTCAATACCAATATTTCTGGCTCGTTTAATCAGATCATCCGGGATTTTAGGACGTCCGTCCGGAAAACGTTCCCCTTTCCACTCGGACGTCAGAAAAATTAATTCTTCCCTCAGAATGGTTTGGGCATGTAAATAGCCCGGTGTATTCAGGAAGAAGGATACAATGAATAACAGGATGAGTTTGTATCTCATTATATATTCTTAATGATTGTTATTTTGTTCAGCAACTATATATAAGCAATACAATCCATCTCCACCAGCGAATTTCCCGGCACCCCGCCCTTAGCAACGGCCACCGTAGTGCGGACAGGAGGTTTACTCCCAAATCGTCCTTTGTACACTGAATTCATTCCTTCGAAATCGGCGATATCATTCAGGTATACGTTTACCTTCAATACTTTTTCCATAGACGATCCGGCTTTGATCAGTTCTTTTTCGAGATCTTTCATCACCGTTTCCGTATGCGCTTTTATATCCCCTTCGTAATGTGCGCCCTTTCCGGATAAAAACAGCAGGTTCCCTAATTTAGTGGTGTCGGAAAATAAAGGAACTCCCTGATCCATCACTACATTGGATACTTCTTTCTCTGTAGCTGCACTCACTGTTCCGGCTTTGGCCATGGACGTTAATCCGGTAACACCCAAAACAGATAATAATAATTTTTTTAAGGCCGACCTTCTTTGTGTTTCCATGTTATTAGTTTTAGAATATATGAATGTTCTGTTAACCTGGTTTGACCCTGCAAATAAAGGGATTATTCAGATTTAGCATCAGGTTTAGCGTCCCA
>JAYVXJ010000627.1:0-4837 GCA_043785285.1 Chitinophagaceae bacterium | reverse complement strand
ATTTATTTGCAGATAGCCGTAATTTTGCATTCTGTGCTGAAATATCCCGTCGCTATATTGCTCATGCTGACCATCGGACTAGGCAGAATGCTATCCGCATTGGCAATATCAATCATCTTTTTTTCCTGTAACCAGCAGACGAAACAGGAGGTGGTCTTTCAATCGCCTGCTTATTCAAAATCAGATACAGCTAAACCAAAATTTACCCGGGAAATGGTAGATAATATCAAAGATCCTTCTTGCGGAATGCCGCTGACAGCAGGTATTGAAGACACGCTTCATTACGGAGGCAGGGTTTATGGGTTTTGTTCCGATGAGTGTAGGGATGAATTCAAAAAGAATGCTAAGGAACATGCAAAAACTGCATTGATGAAAAAATAATAATGCCGGATGACCCTTTCTGATATCATCATTGAAAAGATCCGAAAAGAAGGTCCTCTGTCTTTTCCTGATTTCATGGAGATGTGTTTATACTATCCGGAATCCGGTTATTATACGTCCGCTAAAGATAAAATTGGTGAAACGGGCGATTATTATACCAGCCCGCATTTTTCTTCCCTGTTTGGCCAGATGATTGCCAAACAGATCGAAGAGATGTGGAAAATGATGGATAGAAAACCGTTCACCATTGTGGAATATGGAGCAGGACCTGGCACGCTTTGCCGGGATATTCTGCTTTCACTCAAAAAAAATGATCTGCTCTATCAGGAGCTCCGGTACTGCATTATCGAAAAAAGTGCATCCATGCGGGAAAGGGAAAAAAGCATCCTGCCCGAAAAGGTAAGCTGGTATCAGCGGATTGAAGATATCCGGAATATAACAGGGTGCATTTTATCGAATGAACTTATAGATAATTTCCCGGTTCATCAGGTAGTAATGAATGGAGAACTGCTGGAAGTGTTTGTAGATTATAACAATGGATTCATCGAACTACTTAAACCCGCTACAGATGAAGTGAAAGATTATCTGCATCAACTCCAGGTTGTTTTACCTGATGGATTCCGTACTGAAGTTAATCTGGAAGCCATCATCTGGATACGGGACATCGCAAACGCTTTAAAGAAAGGATTTATTCTAACGATAGATTATGGCTTCCCATCTTCCATGTTATATAGCGGAAGGCGGAGAGCCGGCACAATGATGTGTTATTACCGGCATACTTTAAATGATAATCCCTACCAGAATATTGGAGAACAGGATATAACCACGCATGTAAATTTTTCAGCATTGTCCCACTGGGGATCTATGTACGGTTTACAATGTATAGGATTTACCCATCAGGCTCATTTTTTACAGGGGCTTGGTCTTGCCGCCCATTTAAAAAAGATGGAATCGGAAAACACGACGGCCGATCAGCAGGAAAAAGAAAAGTTAATATATACTTTCTTACTGGATATGGGAACCCGGTTGAACGTACTCATTCAACAAAAAGGAATGAATGGAATCCAGCTATCCGGATTACAGTTCGCCCGGCGGCTTGTATAATTCAATATCCGGCACTACGTCATTTTATGGTGGATGGAGGTTTTTGCAATGAATGATGCTCATCGTTTTCATAAGTTGTAGGAACACATTAAAGAACGCGGCTAAACACCGAAAGGTATTTATCCAGGTAAACCTGTTTTGATTTTGATTTATACTGCATGATAAACCGGGGATGCTCGAGGGCTATGATCTCTCTGAAAAAGCCCTTTTCTCTATTTAGCTGACGAAGGAATTTTTCGTTTTTACCGGTCCCAAAACAAAAGCAAATATCCGTTTCAACACCCAAGGCGATTTGCTTCTGAATATTATCAATAATAAAAGAATAGACAGCCTCCGTCAATGCTTTACTGTCATAATAGTTATAGTTTACCTCTTTCCCGTTTTTAACTGATTGGGTGAAGCCAAGCGGACAAACAGAATTAATATAAAACTTTTCATAAAAAGCTTTTGCACCACCAAATGCGTCAATCATTTCATATATAAAAACAGCAGATGGTTCATGAGCAGGGGCACCATTAAAAGGAATTCCGCATTTTTCAACCAGTCGCTTTGGATCGGTAAAGGGAATACCTGTTAGTCCGGCGCCAAACCGGCCCGGATTAATACCTAAAATCAGATGGCGGCGATTTTGATCGCTATAATATTTATTATAGAAGAATGAACTGAGTTTATGAATATCCTTACTCTCCTTAAATGGGTTCATGATGCGAATGCCTTCAGGAAGTTTTCCTGAAAAATTCACCTGTCGGTTAAAGGAAATTACTTTTTCTGCAAATGTTTTCATAGATGAATTGCAAACCTAAAACAATTATTCTTCTTCTCTATGCTTCAGCACTTTGGCCTCCACATAAAAAATCGTTTCTTCGGCAATATTTTTAGCCTGGTCGCCTACCCTTTCCAATTTTCTGATGATGGATAAATTATATAGGGCCTGATGAAGATCTTCGGGGTGATCTTCCAGATATTTAACCGTGGATTCCGTTGCGTTCATATTGATATTATCCAGAAACTCATCTTTCTGGAACACACTTCTTGCCAGTGCGGTATCTTCATCTTCAAAAGCGGAAAGGGTATCTTCCAGAATATTGATGGCTTCATCATACATATTAATGGTGTTTGTTGCCTTCAGCAATTCCTTATTAAATGGCTTTCCTGCACTTAATATATGTTTTGCCACTCCTTCTGCTATATCTCCGATCCTTTCCAGGTTTGAATTGATCTTTAAAACGGCCAGCACAAACCGGAGGTCAACCGCCACAGGCGTCAACAGCGCAAAAATATTCTCGCAATCCCGGTCAATTTTTAATTCCGATCCATTTACCCGTTTTTCGCGGGATACCACTTCGCGGGCAAGGTCCTTATCAAAATTCACCATGGCTATATTCGATTTAACCAATTGGGAATGTACGAGGCTCCACATATTGACTACCTCGGTTTTTAATTGCTTGAGCTCTATTTCTAACTGGGACATAAAATGAAAATTAAACTAATAATTTCTAAACCTTCCGTTAACTAAAACGACCCGTTATATAATTCTGCGTACGCTTATCCTGCGGATTGGTAAACATCCTTTTGGTTTCATCATACTCCACCAATTCCCCTAAATAAAAAAAAGCTGTTTTATCACTTACACGTGCTGCCTGCTGCATATTATGTGTAACGATAACCAGGGTGTAATTTTTTTTCAGGTCGTGTAACAGTTCTTCAATACTGGAAGTGGAAATGGGATCCAGGGCAGACGTGGGTTCATCCAGCAATAAAACTTCAGGCTCCATGGCAATGGCACGGGCAATACATAAGCGTTGCTGTTGTCCACCTGAAAGAAAAGTTCCCTTTTTATGAAGTGAATCTTTTACTTCTTTCCATAACGCGGCCTTGGTGAGGGACTGCTCCACTTTCAGATCTCTTTCGGCCTTTGGTAATTTCAAGCCATTCAGTTTATAACCTGCAATCACATTATCGTAAATGCTGAGGTTGGGAAAAGGATTCGGACGTTGAAATACCATTCCTATTTTTAGCCGAACAAAAATGGGATGCATCTGATAAATATTTTCATTATTCAACAGCATCTCCCCATCACTGCTTGCTCCCGGAACCAGTTCATGCATCCGGTTAATGCAACGGAGAAAAGTGGTTTTGCCACAGCCGGATGGACCCATAACCGCTACCACATAGTTTTTAGGGATATCCATATTCACCTGCTTAACCACGTGATTCTTGCCAAAATAAGCATTGAAATCCCTGCTCCTTATAATTGTACGTTCCATCTTTTTGTTGTCAGCTTTGTAATAATATTTAAAAACAGTACGGTAAATAACAAGATCAATGCGGCACCCCAGGCCAGGTCGTGCCATTCATCATAAGGACTGGTAGCATAGTTGAAAATCAACAGGGGCAGGCTTTGCATGGGCTTAGCCAGGTTGGTATTCACATACGGATTACCAAATGCAGTAAATAATAATGGAGCTGTTTCACCGGCAATTCTGGCTACTGAAAGCATGATACCGGAAACGATTCCACTCATTCCGCAGGGCACAATCACTTTCAAAATCACTTTATGATATGGAAGACCCAGGGCCAGGCCTGCTTCTTTCAATGAATCAGGAATCAACTTCAGTGTTTCTTCTGTAGAACGGATAAGAATAGGCAGCATCATGATGGCCAGCGCAACGCTTCCTGAAAATGCCGAAAAACTACCGATGGGTTTTACGATCCAGAAATAAACCACAATGCCGATTACAATGGAAGGTACTCCCTGTAATACATCCACTGATAATCTACTCCAATAGGATAAACGGCTGGTTTTATTCTCACTTAAAAATATTCCGCACATAATACCAATGGGTACCGCCATCACGGAAGCAGCCAGCACAATCAGGATGCTTCCAATCAATGCATTCACAATACCACCCCCCGTTTCTCCTACCGGCTTGGGTATATGTGTAAGGAAGGTCCAGTTTATTTTGGTGATCCCTTCCCTGAAAATATAAACGATGATGGCCAGCAAGGGCAGCGTGATGATAAAAGCCAGAAATACAATTAGCCCCTGTGCCAGTTTACTTTTGGCCACCCGGTATTTTACTTGAACATTCATATTTTATTCATTGGTAAACCTTTTGATAATACGTTTCCCGACCATATTGATGACTACCGTAACCAGAAACAATACCAATCCCAGTTCAATCAGTGCAGATAAATAAACCGTGTGGTCGGCTTCTGTAAATTCATTGGCGATCACGCTGGCCATCGTGTTTCCCGGAGAAAAGATGCTGGTAGGTATCAGGCTGGTATTTCCGATGACCATGGTCACCGCCATAGTTTCGCCCAAGGCCCTGCCGAGGGATAATAAAAT
>JAYVXJ010000626.1:0-4841 GCA_043785285.1 Chitinophagaceae bacterium | reverse complement strand
GAAGATGTGGACAGGCTGAAAGCATTTAGTGAAGAACCTGTTGGTAAAAGACTTTTTGCCGTAGATATCAACAGCCGTTTTGAAATAAGCAGTGGGGTGAAGGATATGGAAAAGATTGAAGCATTTGTGGGAGCGCTGGGTTTTCAAGGTTGATGGTAGATGGATGCTGCAAAATGAAGGATACCTTGGGTGGTTTTTTGATGATGAGGTTCCGGGTATTTTGGGGAGTAAAAATTTTAAAAAGCGTAATGCGTTTCGCGTTCAGCGTAGAAAGGTAAATAGTATGACAGATACAAAAACATATCAACAACCCTCTGAGCAAGGGTATTTTGGCGATTTTGGGGGTGCATTTATACCGGAAATGTTGCATCGTAATGTGGAGGAGCTTAGGACCCGTTATCTGGAGATCACGCAGGAGCCGGGGTTTCGCAAAGAATTTGAGGCGTTGCTTAAAGATTATGTTGGTCGTCCAACCCCATTGTATTTTGCAGAAAGATTGAGTCAGCGATACGGGGCGCGTATTTTTCTGAAACGTGAAGATCTTTGTCATACCGGTGCGCACAAAATTAACAATACCGTTGGTCAGATTTTGCTTGCCGAAAGACTCGGGAAAAAAAGAATCATAGCGGAAACAGGGGCAGGTCAGCATGGGGTGGCCACTGCAGCCGTTTGCGCCCTTAAGGGCGTTGAATGTATTGTGTACATGGGAGAAAAAGATATTCAGCGGCAGGCGCCGAATGTGGCGCGCATGCACATGCTGGGTGCGAAGGTGATACCGGCAACGAGCGGGAGTAAAACGCTGAAAGACGCTACCAATGAGGCTATTCGGGATTGGATCAATCATCCGGAGGATACCCATTATATTATCGGAAGTGTGGTGGGTCCGCATCCCTATCCGGATATGGTGGCCCGTTTTCAAAGCGTGATCAGCAAAGAAGTCAAATCGCAGTTGACAGAAAAAACCGGTCGCGATTACCCGGATGCCATTATCGCCTGCGTTGGCGGGGGCAGTAATGCCGCAGGTGCTTTTTATCATTTCCTCGACAATGAAAAAGTAAAACTATTTGCTGTGGAAGCTGCGGGTTTGGGAATACACAGTGGTATGAGTGCTGCTACCACACAGTTGGGAAAAAAAGGGGTGCTTCATGGCAGCCGTAGCCTGGTGATGCAAACAGAAGACGGGCAGGTGGTAGAACCGCACAGTATTTCAGCGGGGCTGGACTATCCGGGCATCGGGCCTTTACACGCAAATTTATTTGTTTCCGGAAGAGCTGAATTCCATAGTGCTACGGATCAGGAAGCATTGAACGCTGCTTTTCTGATAACCCGGCTGGAAGGCATTATCCCCGCTTTGGAGTCGGCGCATGCATTGGCCGCATTAGAGAAAATCCGGTTTGCAAAAGAAGCGTCTGTTGTTATCTGTCTGAGCGGTCGTGGAGATAAAGACATGGATACTTATATGAAGGCCATGGCCGGAAATGAATAATTTTTATATATCACTATGAGTCGTATTCAGGAACTTTTTCAAAGAAAGAAACAAAATATTTTAAATGTGTATTGTACTGCAGGTTTTCCTGCATTGAACAGTACATTGCCGGTGATGAAAGCGCTTCAGCAATCTGGGGCTGATATGATTGAACTGGGCATGCCATATAGCGATCCATTGGCTGACGGACCGGTGATACAGGCAAGCAGTACGGTAGCGCTGGCTAACGGAATGACGATCGCCACGCTCTTTCAACAGTTAAAAAATTTCAGAAAAGAAATTCAGTTACCCATATTACTGATGGGTTATATGAATCCGGTCCTGCAATATGGGTTTGAAAAATTTTGTCAGGATGCAGCAGCGGCTGGCATTGACGGACTCATTCTTCCCGATCTGCCCATGTTTGAATATGAAAAAGAATACGGTCCGCTGATCGGGAAATACCAGCTTGATTTTGTTTTTCTCGTAACTCCGGAAACGTCTGCAGAGCGTATTCGGAAACTCGATACCTTGAGTACGGGATTTCTCTACGCCGTTTCATCTTCTTCCACCACCGGAAAAAATAAGGATTTAACTGAACAGGCAGCGTATTTTGACAGGCTGAAAGCCATGAATCTCAACAATCCGGTGCTTATCGGGTTTGGAATAAGGGATAAAGAAAGTTTTTCCAAAGCCTGCGCTTATGCCAACGGCGCGATCATTGGAACCGCCTATATCAAAGCACTTGATGGTGCGGGGCCGGAAGAAATCGTGTCCAGAACAAAATTTTTTTTAAATACACTGACGTGAATCTGGTCATCATAAAATATAATGCAGGCAATATCCGATCCGTGCTTTATGCACTGGAACGTATCGGTGTGGAGGCCCTGGTAACGGATGATCCGGATATTATCCGGTCTGCGGATAAAGTGATTTTTCCCGGAGTTGGAGAAGCCAGTACGGCGATGAATTATTTGCGCGACAGAAAACTGGATCAGCTGATACGCAGCCTGAAACAACCTGTGCTGGGCATCTGCCTTGGTTTGCAACTGATGTGTAAATATTCTGAAGAAAATGATACGGAATGTTTGGGAATTTTTGAAGAAGAAGTAAGAAAATTTGTTCCCACGGAAGACCATCCCCTCAAAGTACCCCAGATTGGATGGAATACTATTTATGATCTGAAAAGCGTACTCTTTCAGGATGTGCAGGAAAACAGTTATTGCTATTTCGTACATGGATATTATGCGGGACTTGGTGAAGACACTATCGCGAAAACAGATTACGTGCAACCGTATAGTTCAGGCCTGCATAAAAATAATTTTTATGGTGTACAGTTTCATCCGGAAAAAAGTGCAGTTACCGGTGAGTTCATTTTAAAAAACTTTATTCAACTTTAGCTCCTGCTTTTTTATGTCTATTGAAGTGATACCGGCCATCGATATTATTAACGGGAAATGTGTCCGACTTACGCAGGGCGACTATTCCCAACAGAAAATATATAACGAACATCCGTTGGAAGTGGCACGACAGTTTGAGGATGCCGGATTAAAAAGGGTACACCTGGTTGACCTCGATGGGGCAAAGCAGGGGACAGTAAAAAACTGGAAGGTGCTGGAAACCCTGGCCGGAAAAACATCATTGATCATTGATTTTGGCGGAGGCATTGCAAACAGTACTGATTTGCAGATTGTATTTGATTCGGGTGCTGCATTTGCAACCGTAGGCAGCATAGCCGTGAAGAATGAAAAGCTTTTTTTGGAATGGCTGCTGATGTATGGGCCGCCGCGGTTCCTGTTGGGTGCAGATGTACGTAAGGAGAAAATTTCCATTAGTGGTTGGCAGGAAGATACCGAGATCTGGGTTTATGATTTTATCGAAAAATATATTCAGGCCGGAATAGCTCAGATCTTCTGTACGGATATCAGTCTTGATGGAGCCATGAAAGGACCTTCTCTGGAATTGTATAAAAATATTGTACAGCATTTTCCGGGCCTGCATTTTATTGCCAGCGGGGGAATCCGTTCGCTGGATGATATTTTTAAATTGGAAGAAGCTGGTTGTTGCGGCGCCATTGTGGGCAAAGCGATTTATGAAGGATTGATCAAACTCAAGGACCTTTCCAAATGCTGACGAAAAGAATTATACCCTGTCTGGATATTCAAAACGGACGTACGGTAAAAGGAACGAACTTCCTCAACCTACGCGATGCGGGAGACCCGGTGGAACTGGGGGCACTCTATGCACAACAAGGGGCGGATGAATTGGTGTTCCTGGACATCACCGCCACTATTGAGAAAAGAAAGACGCTCAGTGAACTCGCGCGTCGCATCGCACAGCATATCAATATCCCGTTTACGGTTGGCGGTGGTATTTCATCCATCGAAGACGTGCAGATATTACTGGAAAACGGGGCTGACAAAATTTCTGTGAATACGGCAGCCTTTAAAAATCCAAACCTTATTGCTGAACTTGCAAAAGAATTCGGAAGCCAGTGCGTGGTGCTGGCCATTGATGCAAAAAAGGCGGCGGACGGAAAGGATTATGTTTATCTGAATGGCGGTCGCGTGGCTACGGATACCACCTGTATGGACTGGGCAAGAAAGGGCGTGGATCTGGGTGCCGGTGAAATTCTGCTGACTTCGATGGATAAGGATGGTACGAAAACGGGATTTGCCATAGAACTCACCCGTATGTTGGCTAAAGCCCTGTCTGTTCCGGTAATTGCATCGGGGGGTGGCGGAACCATGCCTCATTTTGCGGAGGTGTTCCGGCAGGGATTTGCCGATGCAGCTCTTGCAGCCAGTATCTTTCATTTTCGCGAAATTCCCATACCGGAGTTAAAAGAATTTCTGAAAAAACAGGGAATCGATATAAGAATTTAATTTTGTTTATATGGGAGTTAATTTTTCAAAATATGCCGACGGACTGGCACCTGCCATTGTTCAGGATGAGCGCACCCGCAAAGTGCTGATGCTGGGCTTTATGAACCAGGCGGCGTTGGATAAAACCCGGGAGCTGGGCAGGCTCACTTTTTACAGCCGCTCTAAAAAAAGGCTTTGGACTAAAGGCGAAGAGAGCGGTCATTTCCTGAAACTCAAAAGTTTAGCCGTTGATTGCGATCAGGATACCCTCCTGATTCAGGCAACGCCTGAAGGACCGGTTTGTCATACCGGCGCTGATACCTGCTGGAATGAAAAAAACGAACCGGCCGGGTTTTTGCCTGAGCTGGAAGCGATCATTCAACAAAGAAAAAATAACCCCGATGAAAACTCTTATGTTTCCGGATTGTTTAAGAAGGGGGTCAATAAGATTGCACAGAAAGTGGGAGAGGAAAGCGTTGAACTGATCATTGAAGCCAAGGATACCGATGATT
>JAYVXJ010000625.1:0-4844 GCA_043785285.1 Chitinophagaceae bacterium | reverse complement strand
AAATTTCCATCCTCGCTGGTAGCCCAGTACGTCGACCAAAAAATATAAGGAAGCCAGGATCATGCTTCCCAGGCCTGAGGTGTAGAGGACAAAGGAGCTGGTCCATAGGTTTTTATTGATGGGAAACCACCAGTTCCAGCCATTGGCCAGTGCGAAGGCGATAAAGCCGGCAAAGAACAACCAGATGATCTTGCGTTCTGTCGTCTGTTTGCTGAGAAGCAGGTGGCCTGCGAGCATGCCGTTAATGCCGGTGACAATGGCGGGGAAGGTGCTTAGTATGCCTTCGGGATCCCAGTCACCCTGCCACATCCTCCCGGGAATGACGATAGCGTCCAGCCAGGCGGCCAGGTTTTTTCCCGGCTCCAGGATAGCATAGCCATAACCGGGCACGGGGATCAGGGTCATTACCAAACAATAAGCCAGCAGGATAAAAGCGGCGAGCCTGGCCTGGAATTTCCAGCCTGTATAGAGGAACAGGACGGCACAGGCCACGTACACCAGTGAAATGCGTTGCAATACACCCGGAATGCGGTAGTTGATAAAATCAAAATAAGGAAGGGTGCTTAAAAACACACCCAGCGCAAAGAGGATAACCGCCCTGCGGATTATTTTCCGGATCATCTGCCTTCGGGGAAGACCTTTTGCCATTTGCTTTGAATAGGACAGGGCAATAGATACGCCTACCATGAAAATGAAAGAAGGAAATACATAATCGGTGGGTGTGATCCCATTCCATCTGGCATGCAGTAAGGGTGCATACGCGTGCTCTTCTATCCCGGGATCATTTACGATGATCATGGTGGCGATGGTGATGCCCCTAAAAATATCGAGGGCCAGTAAGCGGGCGCTTTTGCCCTGTGTTATATCGGCAATTGTGTCTGGCATGTAAAACGACTATTTATGATTAGGAATATGCTTTTAATCCTTGCCTGCGGCGGCTTTTACCAATTTCTCAATCGGGGACACCACCTGCAGCTCACAGCGTCCTCCCTGTTCTTTAGCCTTTTCAACGATCTCCAGCTGCTGGGCGAGCCAGTTGCTGTCCGCCTTATTATGCGCATAGATATATTCCATTGCGCTTAACCCTGCTTCGGCTATCCGCGAAAGATTTTCGGATAAGGAAGCGGCTTCCTGTAAGACCGGGGAATTACGCAGGGTCAGCAGGAAATTTTGGTTATTGTTTTTCCATAGCGTTAGCTGATCTGTGATCTTTTTTCCCAGCTCCGGCTCCGGCTGCTTTAAAAACAGGTTTGTCTGCCGGCTAAAGATCCTTGGCAGGGTCTGATCAGGCGTAGCCACATCGGCAATCTTCGTGAAGGGGGAGAACACGGTGTACATCGTGTCGCCCTGGTTGCGCTCATAAATTTTCAGCGGTTCTATAACGCCGACCAATACTTCCAATGCCCGCGTATCGTAACCATTCGCCAGGCGTCTGAGCATAGCCTGTTTAAATAATTCGTGTCTAAGCCCCAGGGCTTCCAGTTGCAGGCTGATGATATCCAGGCGGCGGTACATCTCGTCCACATCTTTTATTTCCCGCGACGACCATAATCTTTCGGCGATGGCGGCCAATCGCGGCCATATCCGGGAATCCACCGTTTCGGGCGTTACGAGCTCACTCCACATCGTCGCTTCACCTCCCAGGATATTTTTGGCGTCTTCCGGGCTAAGGGAAATGCTGTCGGGGACCGGGTCATTGAGGTAATGGAAGGAGGCTGGCTGGATCAGGTCGATATAGTACCCATTGGAAAGAATGGCCTTGTATCCTCTTTTAAGGGAGGTATAAAAAGCCTCTTTTCCACGCCAGGATTGGATCGCCATATCCTTTGGCGCGCCGGGCTGCAGGATCTCGTCCCAGCCCATCATTATTTTCCCGTTCTTTTTCAGTATCGGCAGCAGGCGTTTATTGAAAGCTGTCTGAAGATCCATATAGGTCTTCCTCCCCTTTGCCTTCATATAGGCTTGGATATGAGGAGTATTTTCCCAATCTTTCCCTGTATTCTCGTCGCCGCCGATATGAAAATAGGCATCCGGGAACAGGGACGCCATTTCCGCAAATAATTTATCGAGGAATACCCATACTTTTTCATTTGTCGGGTCGAGTACTGGATCAAAGACCCCGAAATAACGTTGCAGCATATATTTCCTTTTCACACTGGCAAAGTCCGGGAAGGCCGTCAGGATCGCCGTGGTATGTGCAGGCACTACAAATTCAGGCACCACCCGTATCCCCCGCTGCCCGGCATATCGTACTATTTCATGGATATCTTCCTGCGTATAATAAATTCCATCGGAGGCCAGGCGCTGGAGCCTGGGATAGACCCTGGATTCAACCCGGAAACCCTGGTCGTTGGAAAGATGCAGATGGAGAACATTTAATTTTACCGCAGCCATCCCATCCAATGTCCGCTTTATCACATCCATCGGCATGAAATGCAGCACCACGTCCAGTAATAATCCACGCCAGGCAAATCTAGGCTCATCATGAATGGAGACGCCCGGGAAATAATAACCCTGCTCATCCACGCTTACCAGTTGCAATAAAGTTTCCAGTGCATGGATAGCGCCCAGGTCTGTGACCGCGGTAATCATTATCTGATTTTCCTTTATCTCCAGCGTATAGCTTTCATTCTCATATAATTCCAGCCTGCCGGGGCGCTGCAGCTTTATCAGCAGCGGTGCAAATGGATCACTGTCCTGTGGTGTAACATATCCCTGTTTATCCAGAAAGAACCCTGTCTTTTCACCCAGCCGGCGGATGAAGCGGCTGGATTCTGCATACATTCTCGGAGCCGGATGGCCCGTAACGGATATCCTGAATTTTTGTGTGATGCTGAAACGTTGCCCATTGGTTTGTAATTCCCGGGGAACGGGCATCAGGTTATACGTGCTGTTGACCTGTGCAAAGGAGGGCAGGTGACCGGCTAAGAGCAGCGACAGGATTGCATTCCGTATGATCAAAGCTGTTTTTTTCATGCAAATTATTTTTCCTTTGCCGGCTTTGCATTGTTCAGTTGCCAGCACTTTCCTTAGCCTTTTCTTCCCTGATTAGCCAGACTTCAGTTACCCTGGATTGCTGTCTCCAATTCAAATTATTTTCATTGATATCGTCCCATGTCAGGACCAATTTTCCATGAGGTATCCATTCCGGCGGCACCGGAAATTCCTTTATCTCACCAATTCCTTTTCCATATTGTGTAGGAATAAGTCTCTTGCCATTGGCTTTAACGAGGGATTCACCTTTGCCGGTGATCCTTACACTGTACTGATATTTACCAGTTGAATCGAGGCTGTTGTATTCCATTCCCAGGGGCCAACGCATGTCCGTCATCCAGGAAAGCCGTTGCCGGCTAAAGCCGTTCTCCCACCATTCGAAGCCCGGTGTGTTGTCACCGTGATGCATCAGGGGATCTGTTACCATCCTTCTCCTCTCCATACATGAGGTGACCTGGATACATTGCCTACATCATCGTAGAAGCCGCCCGGGCCGGGGTCTTCCCAGCCTGCGATCCTTTGCAGGGCTTTTACTTTCTGTGCTTCGGAAAGGGTTGCCGTTTTTTGGCATTCATCTTCTATCCACCAGCGATTGTTCAGCGGCCTATCCAGGAAATCCAGGATGGCTCCCCGCTCTTCTCCTGAGGCACTGTATTTTTTTACACTGGTCTGCAGGCTGATGGATTTATATAAAGCGTCACACAAATCAATGATTTTTTGATGCCATCCCGGATGAACGCTTTTTGTTTCCGCCAGTAATAAGATGCTGTCGGAAGTGACGATGGCTTTATCTGCTCCCATTAAGGCTGCCTTCAACAATACCTGGTTAGCGGCTGTTTCCAGTTGGTCTTCATAAATAAAACGGCTGCGCGTATAGGCATCATAGTAAGCCCTGAGCAGGCAGAGTTGCCAGCGCCAGTTGCCTGAAAGTTCCGGGTAGCGGTTATCGAGTCCTATCCAGTATTGCAGCGTGGCGGCGATAGACCCGTTGGCGACAATAGGGCCCTCCCAATTTTTTTCAAGGGAAAGTATGCCGTCCGCCCCTTCTTCCGCGAGTGAATTGCCGAAGAAATAACCGGCATATTCCTTCAGGATCTCTCTTTCATCGGATGTTGGATTCCAGGCCAACCTTGTCCACATGATCTTATTAACGTCGTCGTGCGCACCATCAGAATAGGAAATAAATCCATCGATATACTGTTGCAGGGCACGATAAAGTGTAGAATAATAATATGGCTGGGGGTTGCTGGCTTCCCTGCCCAGGGTAAGATTAAATGCGGGATCCCACCACCAAACAGGAAAATCACAACGCACGTTGTGGGTAAGGTCGGGGTAGTAACGCAATTGGTAATTGGAGGGCAATGCGGCCCTCGTTTCTTCCACGGGCGGACTGCTGGGCCCCGTTATAAGGCCGCCCAGCCAGGTGGGCATTTCTTTACGGATATAATCATACACGGTTTGAGATTGTGCTGGAGTAAATCCCTGCAGGGAAAGCCAGGTGGATGCCCGGGGGTGATATTTTTTCAGGACTGCGGCGATATCTTTCAACAAGGGCCAAACCAGTTCCGGCGGGTTGTCTCCGGGGTCTCCACCCGGGAAAAATACGCCATTAATGCGTGGCGAATATTTACAGATACTTTCAAAAGTATCCATATATTTTTCCCGCAGGGAGGCATTCTTAAGATCGAACTGAGCCGGGAGCCACGTCCAATAATCGATATCATACTGCAGGCAGATCTCACTGATTCGCTGGTTCATTTCGGATGCCGGGATCTTGAAAAGCGGGCTGGGCTTCTCATCGAAAATCGGTATGGACTCAATGCTATTGGTGCCGAATACAACGAGGTCGC
>JAYVXJ010000624.1:0-4853 GCA_043785285.1 Chitinophagaceae bacterium | reverse complement strand
CGACTGCCTGAGCCTGTTTGGCCTCGGGAACGATCGCCGCCATTCCAAAAAACTCATGGGTTACGCCATCGTAATTCTGATACATTACATCAACTCCTTGTTCCTTCATCTTATCCCGAAGCAGTTGGCCATCACTCTGCAAAGGATCCAATTCAGCAGTTATGATGGTACTGGGTGGAAGCCCTTTCAGGTTTGCCTTCGTCAAATCAATCCTCGGGTCGGAAGCGGAAGCCATGGAAGGAAGGAATTGTTTATAGAACCAGGCCATCATGGCTTTACTAAGGGGTTTGGCCATTGCATTTTTCTGATACGATGGGGAATTCATATTGCTTTGGGCTATCGGATAGACCAGTACTTCAGCTACCGGTAATTTTATTTTTTTATCCCTGGCCATAATCGACACATTTACCGCCAGGTTTCCACCGGCGCTTTCTCCGACCACTGCAATCTTGCTGGTATCCCCCTTATAAGTATCTGCATTTTTCAGCGCCCACTGATAAGCTGAAAAACAATCATTGTGGGCGGTGGGGAATTCATGCTCAGGTCCCTGGCGGTAATTAACCGAAATCACCACGGCTCCTGTTTGTTCAGAAATAGCTGAAGCAGAGGCGTCATACGTATTGATGTCCGCAATCACCCAGCCACCTCCATGGATATACAGCACCACCGGATAGATCGTCATGGAAGGCTGCGGTGTATAAATCCGGATGTGGATTGTTCCTCCATTCACCGGTATATCTTTTCCCACCGTATCCACTTTAGGAACGGGCGGCTGCAGGTGATTTTCTTTGATCAGATCCATTACAGCCATGGCCGGTGTCGGATTTTTCCGGGCAGCTTCAGCAGTTAACGATTCTATGGGAGGGGAACCATAACTCACTAGTTTTTCAATAACAGCCTGCATTTCAGGGTGTATATCAGGAGCCCAATCTGGCTTGGGGCCATTAGGTTTCACTGATGTGCTGGCCATATCCAGGTGGGTTGAATCTGTTTTTCTTTCTGTTGAATCAGAAGAATCAGAAGGGGAAGTGCCTGAATTGCAGGCTTCCAGCATAAAAACCATCAGACTTGCAATGGTTAACTGACAGATTCGTTTATTCGAAAGGTTGACGTGAATCATATTGAATAATTTTAATAATCAACTACATAAAAAACCAAGCCAGACCTTAAAATACGCTTGAATGAATGGGAAAGGATGTAATAGCAGAATCAAAAATTGCCGAAACAACAGGCGTAACTCTATGGGCAGCACTCCGGCAGATTAAAGAGCGCAAACATCATTTAAGAAAGATGGAAGTTGACAGCGAAAAAAAATGCACGGCATTTGAATACCTTAAAAAAGACCCTGTTCGATTTGCAAAATCAGGATACGGCGTAACCTGCATCAACCAGAATATGCAGGTCCAGGTATAGGACTTTCCGATTATGTCCTTTTTTTTGGTTTTTTTTCATCAACTCTGTTTTTATGTTCTCTAATTCAAGCTTAGAACGAGTTTAATAAAGGAAACCCGGGCGAATAGTTTCAGGCACAGGGTTTGCCCTGCTTGTGGTGGTTGCTTTAAGCCAATGGATACTTTAAACCATATTTATAAAACATTAGAATACGTATACGACAAATATAGCCCTATGATGTTCGGGATTGCTTTACAAATTTCATCCACTGAGAAAGAAGCAGAGCAAATTCTAATCAGTACCTTTCAAAAAATACATAATCAAAAAGTACATGAACAAAGCCATTCCGGTCTTTGCGTTAAGCTCATAAAACTCACTATAGAAACTGCTTGTGAGCAGCTTCCTTCAAGGCGAAAAAAAAATAATTTTAAGCTAAAACAATTTCAACAATTACCGATACTGCACGAATTGCTTTGCGAAGATATCAGCATCAAGAGCTTCTGTAAACAAAATAATCTCACCCGTTCTCAAGCGATGAAAAGCCTTCACGTAGAATTTTTATTGTTGTTTGAAACGGGAAAACAAACTAAACGTAATTTTTGATAAAATGTAAGAGTGATGGTACTTTTAGAATGTATACGGCGTTATCTCTGGCCGATACTGCAGCCGCCCGGGCCATCGCAGATACGCCCGGTCAAGGGTAACTTTTGGTATGTTACAGTTACTTTATTGTTCAATCCGGGCCAAAGCCGGGAAGGTTTTTTTATGGCTTAAAGGAAATATTGAGCGAACAACCGATAGACCCGGGTAATTACCACTGCACATGCTCGTCAATATAGCTGACAAGATCGGCTGCCATGGCTTTCTGCTCCCTGACATTGGGATGGCCATCCGTATTTTTGTAAGGAACAAAATGGGTATACAACCGGCTGTCATTCAGGTCCTGAACTGCTTTTTCAATATATCCGGGCCAGGGCGATCCCTCGCGGGTTGCATCCATACTTCCCAGGATACACAGGATTTGCGATTCAGGATATTTATTCCGTATGGATTTCACGAAATTGCGGTAAGCATCAATTACCGTTTCAGGGGAGGGTACCGTTGTGCCGAAACGCGTTTTGAACTGTTCGTTATCCGGTATATTGATCAGCCAGGAATCGTTTTGAAGCAGATTAATCAGCACCAGGTCAGGAATGAATTTTGAAAAGTCCCATTTACTGGCAGAATCCGAAGCATCAAGCCTGTCATACATTTCCGGCATTATTAATGGAAACCAACTAATGGTTATTCCGATTCCGCTTTTGCTGGTACAATAATATTCTGCATCGTAATGTCTGGCCAGAATGGCTGCATAACTAAGGTATCCATTTTCATAAGTCGACGTCCCCCTGTCTTTGCCGGTTGTATCTTCCACTGCATAGCCACAGGTTATAGAATTGCCGTAAACTTCTAATTTTCTTTTTTTGGTGACAGGTGTAGTTAAAACAGTTGCACGACTATCCAGTAAAAAATAATAAAATTCTGTTTTCCCCATTGCCCATTCTGTCCGCTTAAATAATTCGAGCTTATGATTTCCGGCTGGCAAATAAGAAGCCAGTGTATAAAGTTGCTTTGAGCTATCCGGATGAAGAACGCTGACTACATTTCCATCCACTATAACATCATAATAATTATCGCCACGTTCATCCTTTAAAAGTGCTTTCACAGTGGTGCCGGAGAAGTTTATTTTAAGTGATGTTGCGGTCCAGAAAAGCTGGGCTGAGGTATCGGTAATAGCCACTCTTCCCATATAGTGAATATGAGGATCATGAAAAGTAATCTTAATACCCTGACAAGGGCTCTGATTAAGCCAACCTGCAAAAAGCAGGAATAAGATTCCCTTTTTAAGAAACATGCAATAACTAGTTTACTTCAGTTTATAGCTCGCAAAATAATTGATTTTCAAATCAAAATATCCTGGTCACTCTTATTTTTTTTCTTCCTATTGCCCTTTACTGGTTTATGCCAGGTGATGTACACCCGCTTTATGGTTGAATCATTTTATATTATTTAAGAAAAAATTTGTCAGGGATATTTCTGTTAACTTTTGAGCAAGTTCGGTTAATCAGATTTTATCCTTTCTTTTTAGCCAACTTAATCTGACCAGTACGGATGGATGAATCCCGGTTTAACCATTCCCTGAGGTACATAACTGTATTTTGTTGTAGATTTTAATTATATTGAGTTTGAAATAATATCCTCAGATTTCGACCATTGATTGCCATTTTAACTATTAAAACAACTCAAAATGACAAAGATCAATTCGAGATCCATTGTATTCATCACAGGCGCTTTTGTCAGTCATTCCTGCTGGAACGATTGAACAGAGCGAATTTTGGAAGATATATAAACAGCGATTCGGTTACAGGATTCAAAGAGCTTCCGGGACGTAATCATTTTGTATTAGGCCAGCCAACGTGGAAGGAAGATGCAGACTATATTTTGGATTGGATTAATGCACATTGAAAAACGATAGTCTCGTCGATATTAAAACAGCGTGAGATCAGAGCCGAATACATTTATTTTAAAACTAAAGAATTAAAAGCATCTTAAACCTATGCAAAAAATTGCTTTTAAAATGAAACTCAAACCGGGGTTTAAAGAGGAATATAAACGCAGGCATGATACGATATGGCCGGATTTAAAAAACGTACTAAAGAGCGCGGGAATAAGCGATTATTCTATTTTTTTTGATTTGGAAACCGAAACCCTTTTTGCAGTTCAATACAATTCCGGAAATAATTCTTCACAGGATATAGCTGGGCAGGAAGTGGTTAAGAGATGGTGGAAATATATGGCTGATATTATGGAAACCAAGGCAGATAATTCGCCGGTTACCGTTCCATTGGAAATGGTATTTCATATGGAGTAGGGATCGTAAGATTTTAGTTGACATAGTATCTCCTGACTTTATTGAGCATTTGTCTTCTCCAACCTGAAATATATAGTCTCCTTCCATCAAGTAAAAAAATTCGCCCGGGAAATGATGGATGTGCAGGGCGGACCGCCTTTTGCCCGTGCGTCCGGTTTGCTCAAAAAAAGGAATTGTCATATCGGTGTCGGAAGATGATATTTTGATATCTAAATTATTCCTTGTACGCCTTTCATTTTGTGATGCACTCCAAAACGGGCTTCACCGGCACTTACTTTGACGCCCTTTCCGCTTCCGGATAAAATACGGGTTTTGATTTTTGTTAGAAGGTTCAATGGGTAAAAAGCAAGCGTCCCGGGAATAAATTTTTTTCGTATCATTTGGTTTCGCTTTCAGGTATCTCTGTGAAGGATGACATGGAGTTATTGCTAACGAGACAACAAAAGAATTGGAATTTCTGATTATTTCACAGTCTTCTGCTAATAATGACCGGACAAATCTGAAACTCTGGGAGGATGAAATCCGGCCGTAGAGCTGAGCTGATTATATT
>JAYVXJ010000623.1:0-4881 GCA_043785285.1 Chitinophagaceae bacterium | reverse complement strand
CGTCCCAGGCACGTGTGCTCTCTATATTTCCGGTTACTGCAATATCATGCAGTTGCCATTCCTGATCATTCCCCGGATTTTCCCGCCATCGCAGCGTTTTACCAAACCATCCGCCTGTAATAAAGTCTGTTTTCCCATCTCCGTTCACATCGAGTGGGATGGTTGAAAAATCGTCAAAATATTCGCTAATTCTTTCTACCTGACCTATTAAGTGCCGCTTCAGGTATTGGGGTCCTTCATACCAGTAGCTTCCGGATACAATATCTAAAACATGATCTCCATTAACATCAAATACCCCCACAGATTCAGCGCTTTCAGCAGCAATCATTTGCTTGCTGAATCTAACCTGGGAAAAGCCCTGAAAAGAAACTAATGATATAATACAAAGCAATAAAAAAAATAAGATATACCTATTCATTGAGCTTTTTATTTAAACCAGGGGATGCTAATTCATTTTAATGATCCCCCGGTATATTCCCATCTATGTCAATACATTAAATTCCTGATAAGAAAACCACCACTAATTATATCCCGGGAGTTGCACTAACTTGTCATTCTTGTTCATCTCACTTCGGGTAATCGGGAAGAAATATGCTTTATTATCCCATTTTCCGGTCATAATCACAGTCGGAGTAATGGTTGGGATAGTAGCCGTTGTATGATCCGGATTAAGCTTATAAACAATTTGTACTCCGTTAACTTCATGATAAGCATCTGGCCCGATCATCCACCTGCGAACATCGAAGAAGCGTTGATCTTCGTATACCATTTCAATGCGTCTCTCATTGCGGTATTCAGCACGCAAGGCTGCTCCGGTTGCTGTAAGGGCCGGCATATACGCTCTTTTTCTTACCCTATTTAAATAGGTAAGGGCTTCTGCCTCTTCACCCAGCTCAATACATGCTTCAGCATAGTTTAGCAATACTTCGCCATACCTGATATAACGATAGGTTAAATCCTGATTAGAAGATTGGAAATTCACTGTTTTATTTAAAAATTTAAGCATCGTAGCACCGCACTCATTACCATTCCAGGAATTGGCAATACTATTCCGGGTATCCAAGCCATATACCAGGTACATTTGATTGGTCGTACTGTTCCACTTTTCCCAGGAACCAAATTGTCCGACTCCAACCGGATCGTATAAAACTAAATCTGGGGGACGCTGCCTGTACGTATTCCCCTCAAAGAGCACAGAAGCATAAAAACGGGGATCCCGGTTTTTATAGGGCTCTGCTGCTTCAGCAGGAATGCTTCTGCTAAATGTGGTTCCATCAGCCATTTTATAAGCATCAACCAGTTCACTGATAGCACCTACGCCACCGTTACCATACCAGCCATTGGGGGCAAGAACCCACCCGTAATATCCCTGGCCTGTTGAAGCTGAACTGTATTTAACAAAAATGTCTTCTACGCTTTTGATTGATGTAAAAAGATCTCCATAATTCTGGGTAGCCTCTTCAGCAGAAGCCGGATCAGGCTTATATAAACTATATATACCCATATCTATCACGGCTTTGGCAGCATCTTTTGCAGCTTGCCAGCGTGCTATAGGATCACCATCTGTATAACCTAATAATTCGGGATGGGAAAATCCAGTGGTCACACTGCTATTTTGCTGGGGATTGTGCAAATCACTTGCGGCGTAAAGTAACACTCTCGATTTCAATGCCAGGCCAGCACTTTTGGTTGCACGACCATCATTACTTCCGCTTTGAACCTCCGGCAACAAGTTTGCAGCCGTATCTAAATCACTCACAATAAATTTTATACAATCTGCATAAGAATTAGATGCTATCTTAAAAGAATCATTCAATCCATAGACCTTTGTAATGATAGGCACTCCTCCATAGTAACTTGTCAACTTAAAATAAAAGTAAGCCCTCAGGAAATGAATCTCTCCGATTATTCTGTCTTTTAAGGCTACCCCGTCAATCCTGGTAGTGTCAAACGTGGACTTGGCAATATTTACCAACGCTTCATTACAGTCTCTAATGCCTTTATAATAGCCACTCCAACTGCCCCACTCCCCATCATCAGGGGTTATAAGCATATCATTTATATTAAATCCGCTTTGATCCCGGCTTCTGGATTCATCAACGCTTTCCGCATCCATTGCAGGACCCGAAGGAATTTCATTGTAAATGCCATTAATGAAAGTTGCCGCCAGCGCCGGGTCACCCCACTCATCCGAACTCGAAAATTCCGTCAGTGATTTTTTATTAAGGAAATCTTTATTGCACGATGTAATAACAGCGGCAAACAGACATATCACACAAATGTTCGCTAAATTTTTCATTTCATTAAATTTTAAAAAGTTAACGTCAAACCGAATGCGAACGTTTTGTTCAGCGGATAAACTTCACTGTTTACCCATATAGAATTAGGGTCAGAATTGGGTGCTTCCGGGTCAAAATCCTTAAAGGAAGTCAAAGTCAAAAGATTTAATCCGCTAGCATACACCCTTAAACCGTTTATACCTATCTTTTTAAGCATTTTTTGAGGTAAATTGTATCCAATCTGAATATTTTTGAGCCTTATATAATCACTGTTTCTAATCCAGTAAGTATTATTAGGCCATCCGTCTGTCATCCAATATTGCGCACTACGGTTCCACGCCCTTGGCTTTTTTGCATCAATATTATCCGGAGTCCAGTGTCCTGTAACATTCTCCATCCGGAAGTTGCCGGCCTCACCTGAAAACTCCGTAAAAGCTCTTTCAGCTCCTGAAGCACCTTGTACGAGTATAGACACATCAAAATTCTTATACCCCAAATTCAGGCTCGCACCCGCTGTAAAGGTTGGTATATCCGTCTTGTAATCCCTAACCTGATCTAACCCATTAATTACGCCATCTTTGTTAACATCTTCAAATATAATATCCCCTGGCTGCGCCCCATCCCAGTGGGCATATTTACTTACTGCTGCCTGATCCCTGAATATGCCTATGGCATGATAATACATTTGCGAATTCATTGGGTGGCCGGTAGATTTTTGGTACTCAGGAATACCCGGTGTTTCATCCC
This sequence comes from Chitinophagaceae bacterium, assembly GCA_043785285.1. Taxonomy (GTDB): domain Bacteria; phylum Bacteroidota; class Bacteroidia; order Chitinophagales; family Chitinophagaceae; genus Puia. The sequence continues at coordinate 1,855 of JAYVXJ010000623.1, read as the reverse complement.
AGAATAAAATTTTGTTCTTCGCATAGGAACCATTGAAAGAGATTGCATAAGTAAGACCGCCTATTCTGTTATTATATCCGACTTGAAACTCAAAACCCTGGTTTGCTATCTTGGCAAAATTTTGCTGAGGTAAAGACAAACCGGTTGAACCAGGTACTGAAGCATTTTTCCACCATAAGATATTAGAACGAATATTATAAAAATAATCCGCGGAAAAAGAAACCTTCCCACCAAACATTTGTCCATCAAAACCAATATTGGATTGATTTGCCACTTCCCAGGTAATATCCGGATTTGGGGTACGGATCTGATTGGTGGTATTGACTACCGTGTTTTGATTAAATGTGTATGTACCGTTATAGCTATAATTTGCAGCATATTGGTATGGGTCTATACGATCATTACCAGTTTGTCCCCATGACCCACGTATTTTTAACTCATTGATAATTGGAACATTATTTTTCCAGAAATTCTCTTGTGATATTCTCCAGCCTAATGAAATCCCAGGGAAGAAGCCATATTGGGAACCTGCTGGAAATATAAAAGACCCATCTTCCCTAAAAACAAATTCAGCCAAATATTTGCCTTCAAAATCATAGTTTAGACGGCCAAAATAACTCAACCGGGCAGACTGGATAGCTGCCCCGCCATTATCCTTCAATAAATTACCTCCTGCAAACATCTGATCAATCGCTGTGGAAGTAAAATACCTCCGAAATGCGTCAAAGTTCGTTGAGCTGCCTGAAGTCCTTTCAGTACCAAGCAGCACCTTAATATTATGCTTATCTCTTATACTATGTTGATAATTGATCAAAGCTTTAAGTGTTGAACCGCTACCATCAATCATGCCCTGCCACAACCTCGCATCCGTAACTCCTCTCATTCCTTTTACCAGGACCGGAACATTGTTAGCATCTTTGGTTAGTCCATCCCAGGTATAAACATACCATGGCTTTTCAAATTGCTTATGATTCAGGATATTCTTATCATAACTAACACTCCCACTAATGGATAAGCCCTTTACCCATGGAATCGTAATGTCTAATTTTAGATTGCTCTGTAAAATATATGTTTTATCCAGCTGGTAGCCGGTAGCATTAGTAGTTGTAATAACAGGATTCTGTCCGTATTCAACATCAGGGCCGGGTAGTCCATTAGGCCAGAAGGCAGGCAAATAAGGATATTGCCTGTTTAGGGCCCACCATGTATTTAAAGCTCCACCACCACTTCCTGCACCATTTGCACCAGGATAATGATTGTCTTGCTCGCGTCCCGACAGGTCAGCGCTCAAATGAATATTATCCGTAATCCTGGCGTCCAGATTACTTTGGAAATTGGCCTGCTTATAAAAAGTAGCGCTATTGTAAAAGATGCCATCCTGGTAAGTGGTGCCGCCTGCAACAAAATATTTTATGCGATCATTCCCGCCACTGAGTGAAACATTAGCATATTGCTGAAGGGACCAGGGCTTAATCGTTGCTTTAAACCAATCCGTGTTTGGATGACCCCAGGGATCAGAACCGTCTTTATATTTTTGAATATCGTCCGCAGAATATTTCGCAGGCTGACCAAGATTTATTTTAATTTCATTGATCATCTGAGCATAATTTGCCGCATCAGCCATTTTAGGAAGCACCGTAGGCTGATTCCATCCCTGAGTGAGATTAACCTGGACTTCCGGCTTACCTGATTTCCCTCGTTTTGTAGTAACTAGTATAACTCCATTTGCCGCCTGAGAACCATAAATGGCAGCAGATGCATCTTTTAAGACGGTGATGGATTCAATCGTTGCCGGGTCTATGCGATTCAAATCACGGTGTGCAATACCATCAACCACAACAAGCGGAGAATTATC
>JAYVXJ010000622.1:0-4884 GCA_043785285.1 Chitinophagaceae bacterium | reverse complement strand
GCCGCCTAAGCCCAGCCAGCCTGACTGAATCCGATCTCTGAAAACCTGTGCATCTCCCCAAACACTCATTGTTTTGTAGGGCTGAGCCATGATGGAAGACCATTGGTTGCGGTAATTCGCCCCCAGGCGATAGTCGGCATCCGGTATAAATCCCGTATTGGCCGGGTTGGTCGTCAGGGGTGAGTTAAACCATTGGGAAAAGTGAAGATCCTGGGCCTCAAGTGCAAAGCCAAGAAACTCCTGGAGTATCAAAAGCAACAATAATTTCCGGATCCTTATCATCGGGACAGAATTTCTCGAAAGGCTTTTATAAAGATACATCTTACCTGATTAACGTAATATCTCCTTTCCGGGTTGTTTTTGTACCATTGCTAAAACTCGCTTCAAGGGTATACGTATACACCTCCATGGGTTGCGGAACGCCTTTCCAGGTACCGTCCCAGCCATAATAAGGGCTGTTGGACTGAAAAACGACCTGTCCCCAGCGGTTATAGATCTTCCAGTTCATGCTTTCGATTCCAAATCCTTTTACCATAACTGTACTGTTCTGTCCGAAACGACCCGGCGTAAAGGCATTTGGCACATCCAGCAGGGGATTGATCAGCACATCCACCTGTTGACAAACCGTATCGGAACATTCATATTGGTTAAAAGCAACGAGACAGGCATTAAAAGAACCGGATTCCGGATACTGATGTATTACCGTATCGGCTGAGTTTTTATCCGTGGAATCCCCGTCGCCAAAGAAATAAGTATAATGGGTAGCCCCGGTGGAATTATTCATAAAAACGGTAGGAACATTATATTCCGGAGGAATGGGCCGGGTAGTGAAAGCCGCTGATGGCTTTGAATGAACCTGGATGGTTTGGGTAGTGGAATCCCGGATATTACAGGTTCCTGCATCAATGGCCAGCAGGGAAATGGTAAACGTACCGGTATCCGTATAAAGATGGGTGGGATTAACGTCGGTAGACGTGGATCCATCTCCAAAATCCCAGAAAAACTGTTGCCCGGCCAGGCTGGTATTGTTGAAATTCGCAAGGTAAGGCACACATCCATCAGGGACTTCAAACTGGGCTTTGACCACAGGAGAAACCCGCAGGTTTTTGAGCAGGCTGTCCGGGTAATTGCAATAACTGGTATCCAGCAATACAAGTCTCACCGGATAAGTTCCCGGGGCGGCATAAGAATGTGTAACGCTGCTGGCACCGGGAACCCGGGTACCGTCACCGAAATCCCAGGTAAAGGCACCCGGTTTAAATGGTTTTCCAGGAGGCGCAGTGGATGTATTATCGAATTGATAGTTGAGCGATGCGCAAGGGGGAAGCTTGGTAATATTAAAATCCATATTGGCTTTGTCTGTCCGCACCCGGATGTTCAGATATGCAGTATCACTAATGTTGCAGGTATTGGAATCGATGGCAATGAGACGCACGTGGAAAGTTCCCGTTGTGTTATACGTGTGATTTAACTGAAATGCTGTAGTGCTGGAATCCGGAGAGCCGTCGCCGAAATTCCAGATGTATAGTTTAGCATTATGGAGTGTGTCTACAAACAACACATCAAGGGGTACACATCCGGAGCTATCATAATGACCATTGATGATGGAGCGCGGGTCTGCAGCCACGCCGGCAAAATTAAAAGCGATCTTAATGGATGCGAGGTTACAGCCCTGACCACCGGTTCCATTACGCGGCGACCATACGCCGGGAGTAGTGGGAAAGGGCGTGAGGCTATGCGCTCCGCAATTAGCACATATTGCCTGGTAGATGATCCCATTCCGGTCGTACCGGCTTGTGCCGCCATCCACGTGTTCACTCACACTCTCCGAGCCATCGTTTTGCCCGAAGAAAGTTGCATACAACAAAGCCGAAGCATTTTTCTGGATTACGATAAAATAGAAATCCCTTCCGTCCGTTGTTTTTTTAATGGCATTGGAGGAGACCGGCATTCCTGCAGTTCCGCTTAGACCATATGGATCCCGGCTGGCAAAAAGCCATCCGCCCCAACCGGAAACATAAACGTTCTCACAACGGTCCACTAAAAAAGCAACGGGTGATATGTTCGGGTTGCTGGCCGCTTTCCCGAAAGTGGTGGAATACACATAGGAAGACAGATCAGGCATTAGTTTCGCAACAAACTGTTTTGCGCCCGGATTGATGAAACCTACATTGGGAGTAGTGGTCCACGCACCTGTGGTAGATCCCATCACGTATGGAAATCCTTTCTTGTCGAATTCAATTCCGTAAATCGCATCAAATCCACTGGTGCCCAGAAAAGTTGTTTTGCGAAGGGTGGATCCATCATTACTGATGATAGAGATAAATCCATCGCAGATCCCTCCGGCAAATGCAGGTTGAATCGCGCCTGTTTTATTTCCCGGAAAATCGGTACTGCTTGCAGTAGCCCCTGCCACATAAATGTCGCCATTGAAGGGATTGATTTTTAAAACAAAACAGGCATCTTCTTTTGAACCACCCAGATAGCTGGCAAAAATCAGGTTCTTGCAATCGGGGGATAGTTTTATTAAAACCCCATCCTGGTCCCCGCCACCATAGGTGGGCTGAAATACACCTTGGGTGATGGGAAAATCTTTATCGGAGCGCGTGGTTGCGGCTACATAAATATTATTGGCGTCATCGAGAATCACTTCGCTCCGGGAATCATCACCATAATTTTTGATCAGCGACATGGCCTCTTCAGCCGCTTCTCCATTCAACTGATCTTTTACATTTACACAATCATATTTACTTCCGCCAATCCTGGCTGATCCGATGAGATTATTTCCTGCCGCATTGAGTTTGACTACATACATTTCGCAACCTCCTGCTGTTCCGAAAAAGCTTTGAAATGGAAAATCGGTGGAATAGGTTCTGCCCATAACCACCAGGTTCCCCTGGGCATCTGATATCATACTGTGTGGACATTCTTCCCGGTTTCCTCCAATGTACGTAGCGTATAAACGGTTCCGGCCATTACTGCTGAACCGGATAATACCCACATCATATTTTCCGCCCCGGAAATTATTGTCAAAAGCACCGGGTGATACCGGAAAGCCATCCCCGAAAACAATTCCTCCGGCAAAAAAGGTTCCATCGGGACCGGGTGTTGCCGTAAAGCCCCAGTTTGTTGCCTTGCTTCCCGAAAAGGTGGAGAATACAAGCGTCGGATCTATTATCAGCACGCGGTTGGGGTTATACTTTTTCACATCGAAACGCACCACCCTGTCTTTTGAAACCAGATACCTGCAGGTTACTTCTTCTCTTGACTGATCACCGGTCTGATAAGAATAGGGTTCCATTTCTTTCACATCTCCAACGGAGGTTTTAACTGTTAAACGGTTGTTCTTAACCGTTAGTCCGTCCACACCTTCATATTGAAGCGCAATATTTCGTGGATCAGCGCCCGGATGAACTATGATATCGTATTTAAGCATCCCGTTGGCGGTATAATAGCGTAGGTCTATTCCGGGGTAAATATTTTTATAGGTAACGCCCTGGTATACACGACAATTCCTGGCCCATTTGCTGGAATCATTTCCAATAAAATAATTATTGTAAGTATCCAGGGGTTTGTCCGGAATGATCTCCGTTGCTTCATTCATATGGAGAAAGTTCACCGCATAGGCATGGGAACGAAGTGTTTTCGGCCGGCCGGTATTGATTCGCCGGGCAGCTGCTCCATTCCTGGTGGAAGAGTCCGCCGCAGGCCGGTAATTGTGGGATCCACTAAACAGGGCCATTTCTTCCGGATTATGGAGGACTACTTTTAATCCTTTTTTATCCAGAAACAAGCTACCATTGCTGATCTCTGCCTTGAGTATGACATGGGAATCCCACTGACCTTTATTTTCAATGAATTCCAGGTTGGGCGATTCGGTTTGAGCCACCGCATTCCGGAAGGAGAGCGATAACACGAAAGCAAAAAAAATACGGAGCTTAAACAATAGCTTAATTTTAAAATTTACGCAAAGCAAATCAGGTTAGGTCAAATGGATTTGTTAAAAATAATCAATCCTTTTCCCGGTCAATCCTGGCCGGCCTTGTTTCTTACCGGATCAGGGTAATATCCCCTTTCCGGGTGGTTTTTTTACCATCGAAGAAGTTGGCTTCAAGGGTATATGCGTATACATCCATGGGTTGGGGAACACCCTTATAATTGCCATCCCACCCGTAATTCGGATTATTGGATTGGAATACGACCTGACCCCACCGGTTATAAATTTTCCAGTTCATTCCGCTAATACCGAATCCGGTTACCCTAACCATACTATTCTGACCAAACCTGCCTGGCGTAAAAGCATTGGGTACGTCCAGCAGAGGATTGATCAAAGCGTCTACCGGATGACAAACTGTATCAGTACATCCGAACTGATTAAAAGCAATCAGGCAGGCATTGAACGTATTGGTTTGCTGATACTGATGCATAGCGGTATCGGCAGTATTTTTCATCGTGGAATCCCCATCTCCAAACAACCAGATAAAATGATCAGCTCCCGTGGAATTATTAATGAAAACCGTCGGAGTATTATATGCTGCGGGAATGGGCGAAGTCGTGAATGCCGCTGTTGGTTTAGGACGCACCTGGATCGTGCGGGTGGTGGAATCCCGGAGATTACAGGTATTCGGATCAATTGCCATCAACGAAATAGTATATGTACCGGTATCATTATACAGGTGTACAGGATTCACCTCCATGGAAGTGGATCCATCTCCAAAGTCCCAGAAGAATTGCTGTCCTGCGAGACTGCTATTGTTAAAAAACGCGGTATAGGGTGCGCATCCGTCAGTCACTTCAAACTGCGCCTTAACTACGGGAGAAACCCGCAGGGGTTTAGTCAGACTATCCGGTGAATTACAATAATTTGTATCCAGCATTATCAGG
>JAYVXJ010000621.1:0-4893 GCA_043785285.1 Chitinophagaceae bacterium | reverse complement strand
AATTATCAACTGCTTTTTTAAAGCATTTTAATACAAAACACTTTCCTGATCAGCCATCGGGGCTCTATGATGCAGCATCTTATATGCTTGGTGCTGGTGGAAAAAGAATACGGCCGGTGCTTTGTTTGATGGGTAATGAATTGTTTACGGACATTCAGCCCGATGCCTGGAAAGTGGCTACAGCCATTGAGCTGTTCCACAATTTCACGCTGATTCATGACGATATTATGGATAAAGCGCCCCTTCGGCGCGGAAGCCCCACGGTACATGCCAGATACAATGAATCTTCTGCCCTGCTGGCAGGAGATGTGCTGCTGCTGCGGGCCTACGAGTACCTGAATACCACAGATCCCCATAATCTCCAGATCCTGATCAGTCTGTTAAATCAAACCGGGCGGCAGGTGTGTGAAGGGCAACAACTGGATATGGATTATGAAAATTCAGCAACGGTAACCCTGGTGAATTACCTGCACATGATTGAACTGAAAACAGCTGTGTTTTTAGCGGGTAGCCTCCGCATGGGTTCCATTGTCGGTGGAGCGGATGAAACGGATCAACTGCATGTATATGAATTTGGAAAAAACCTGGGACTTGCTTTTCAGGTGCAGGACGATTGGCTCGATGCGTTCGGGGATCCGGAGAAATTCGGCAAACAAACCGGAGGCGATATTATCCAGAACAAAAAAACATTTCTGCTGGTGCAGGCACTTGAATTGGCCGGTGCGCAACAGAAAAAAGAAATGCTACATCTGCTGGATTATTCAGGGCCTGATAAGGTGGAGAAAATGCTTACCCTTTTCACCGCTTGCGGCGTTGATAAGGCCGCAGCATTAGCACAACAAAATTATTTGGAACAGGCGTTGGTACACCTCGACAGTGTAAGCGTTCCGCCAGAAAGAAAAATTCCTTTAAAAGAACTGGCTGACTATTTATTGCAGCGTAACTTTTAGCACAGAGGTAAACCCTCCTGCTCAGGATTAAACCCGGTAAGTGACGCCTTCTATAGCCACTTCTGTATTTGGAAAAATGGCTCGGGCCTCCCGTTCAAAATCGTCCAGCTTTTCATATTTGGAACTGAAATGACCAATCAGCAACTTATGTACAGCTGCCTGTTGTGCTATGGATGCCGCCTGGGCTGTAGTGCAATGGAATCGTTTGGTAGCCCGCTCTTCCAGGTCCTGCAGATAAGTAGTTTCATGATATAAAAGATCTACCCCTTTCACTTTTTCAGCTATGCCGGTATTATAGGCCGTATCTGCCGAATACGCATAGGATTTAGGTTTTAGGGCTTCCTCCGTCACGAGTGCATTTTCAATTACCATACCGTGGCGGCTATGGTAATCTTCTCCCCATTTCAATCGATCAAAGAAAGAAGCGGGGATCTCATATTCGCGGGCTTTTATGGGATTCAGCTTACGGAGGGGCTTGATCTGTCTGAAAATAAAACCCCAGCATTCAATGCGATGGAAAACACGGAAACAACTCACTTCAAAACGATTATTACGCACTAATAGTCCTTCCTGCTGCAGGGGATGAAAGATCAGATTATAGGGCAGCTGGGTATCAGCTACTTTCAGTTGCAGGTCAAAAATTTCTTTGAGGGGAATGGGCGCATAAAGGTTCAGATCCTGCTGACGCCCCAGCAATCCCATGCTGGTGATTAGTCCGATCAGTCCGAAATAGTGATCTCCATGCAGGTGGGAAATGAAAATGTGGTTGATCCGGCTCCGGCGGATCTTATACTTACTCATCTGCATCTGGGTCCCTTCCCCGCAATCCATCAGGAAAAGCTGGTCATCCATGGTTATTACCTGCGCTGTGGGGTGCCGGTCGAAAGCCGGGATGGCAGAATTGTTACCAAGAATAGTTACGGCCAGCACAAACAGATTTTAAGGTATGATCAAGGAGACAGCATCCGGGAAGGAAGCGCTGCCAAACAGGAAAAATAATACAAATTGTAATAGGAACGGGATTCGATCGTTTCCATTGTACCCGGAAGTGATCGAATGAACAAATGCCGCAGATGATTGTAGGTAAGGAGTCTGATTTTATTGCCTAATCTGTCATTTCTCTTTCGATTTCTTCCAGATGAACCATATCAACCGCTTCGCTGTAGGTTGCTGTGATTTGAAAGGCCTCAAATTGTTCATCCTGGTTAAAAAATTTTTTCACTGAAGGCTGAAGTTCGCATAATACAAAGGATGCATGATGGTCGTAAAAGTGGCGCTGGATGTGGAGCAGTTCATTGGCAGCAGCAGAATCGATCTTTTGAATGTCTTTCATAATGACGACCAGGTTTTTAACCACCTTTTGCAGAAAGATCATTAAACGTTCCTGAAGTTCTTCTGTCATATTAGCAGCAAGTTCCGTTTCCTGGATGTTAATGGCATGGAATTTCTTATTGGTACTAATTTTGACCTTCATATAAGACTAGGAATTGTTAACAGACGTTAATAAACCATGGAAAACAGGAATCAAAAATATTCGTTATTATTGTATAAAGCACAATTACTTAAAAATGGATAATAATTTTTCGGCCCAGGTTAAAGAGATTATTTCGTTCAGCAGGGAGGAAGCCTTACGGTTGGGAAACGACTTTATCGGTACGGAACATTTGCTTCTGGGACTGATCAGGGAAGGCGATAACACCGCCGTCCGAATCCTGAAAAGCTTCAATGTGGATCTTTACGAACTCCGCAAGGAAGTAGAGCTTGCGGTAAAAGATAAAACCGGTAAGAATATTGCCAATATCAACAGTCTTCCTTTAACCAAGCAGGCTGAAAAAGTGATACGGGTTACCGTGCTTGAAGCGAAAGCATTAAAGAGTCCGACCGTGGAAACAGAGCATCTCATGCTGTCCATTCTCAAGAATAAGGAAAACATCGCAACTCAAATCTTAAATCAATTCGACGTGGATTACGATTTATTCAGAAATGAACTGGGTGTTGTTAAGAGTAATGATACCCGCAGCGAGTATGCGGAAGAGAATGATGATGATTTTGATGACGAAAAAAAGTATGCCCAGCAGAAAGCGCGTCCCGCAGGCAATGCCAAAAGTAAAACACCGGTGCTCGATAATTTTGGCCGGGATATTACCCGTCTCGCAGAAATGAATTCCCTGGATCCCATTGTGGGCAGGGAAAAAGAGATTGAAAGAGTGTCTCAGATCTTATCCAGACGTAAAAAGAATAATCCGATCCTGATCGGAGAACCCGGCGTTGGTAAAACGGCTATCGTGGAAGGATTAGCACTTCGCATCGTACAGCGGAAAGTTTCCCGCGTGTTGTTCGACAAGCGCGTAATCTCTCTTGATCTCGCGGCATTGGTGGCTGGTACTAAATACCGTGGACAGTTCGAAGAACGCATGAAAGCGATTATGAACGAACTGGAAAAAAATCGCGACGTCATTTTATTCATCGATGAAATTCATACCATCGTGGGAGCCGGAGGCGCTTCCGGATCGCTGGACGCTTCCAATATATTCAAACCGGCATTAGCCCGGGGTGAACTGCAATGCATTGGTGCCTCCACCCTGGATGAATACAGGATGTACATTGAAAAAGATGGTGCCCTTGACCGCCGTTTTCAGAAAGTAATGATTGATCCGCCGAGCGTGGATGAAACCATTCAGATACTGGTCAATATTAAGTCCAAATACGAGGACTATCACAACGTTATTTATTCAGACGAAGCAATTGAAGCTTGTGTAAAACTGAGTGACCGGTATATGACTGACCGCCTGCTTCCAGACAAAGCCATTGACGTATTGGATGAAGTAGGCGCGAGGGTGCATCTGAAAAATATCAATGTTCCGCAGAACATCGTGGAATTTGAAAAGAAAATCGAGGACGTTAAAAACGAAAAGAATAAAGTAGTCAAGAGCCAGAAATTTGAAGAAGCCGCTTCTTTGCGCGATGCAGAAAAACGGTTGCAGGAAGAGCTCGAAAAGGCAAAGGCGGAATGGGAAGAAGAAAGTAAACATAAGCGTTATCCCATCGATGAGGACAATATAGCAGAAGTAGTGAGTATGATGACGGGTATTCCGGTGAAGAGAATGGTGCAGGCGGAGAGTGAAAAACTCAAAAACATGTCAGTCGATATGGCGGATATGGTAGTGGGTCAGACAGAGGCGATCCAGAAAGTGGTTAAAGCCATTCAGCGCAACCGGGTAGGCTTGAAAGATCCGAGGAAGCCCATAGGAACGTTTATCTTTCTTGGTCCCACCGGCGTTGGAAAAACAGAACTGGCCCGGGCGCTTGCCCGTTACATGTTCGATTCTGAGGACACACTGGTTCGGATAGATATGAGCGAATACATGGAGAAGTTTACAGTAAGCCGTTTGATTGGTGCGCCTCCGGGATATGTAGGATATGAAGAAGGTGGCCAGCTTACAGAGAAAGTGAGAAGGAAGCCGTATTCTGTGATCCTGCTGGATGAAATTGAAAAAGCGCATCCGGATATCTACAATATATTATTACAGGTATTGGATGATGGTCAGCTTACAGATGGTTTGGGCAGAAAAGTGGATTTTAAAAATACACTGATCATCATGACCTCCAATATTGGGGCAAGACAGTTAAAAGACTTTGGGGATGGTGTGGGTTTTGCCACTTCAGCCAGAACGGCCAATGTGGATGAAAACAATAAGGCGGTGATCGAGAAAGCATTAAAACGCACTTTCAGTCCCGAATTTCTGAATCGCGTAGATGATATCGTCATCTTTAATTCGCTGAGCAGGGAAAATATCTTCGATATCATCGATATCCTGATGAAAGGGGTAATGAAAAGACTGGTTCAGCTTGGGTTCAGCCTGGAATTAACGGAAGCAGCCAAAAGCTTCCTGGCAGATAAAGGGTATGATCAGCAGTTTGGAGCCAGACCGCTTCACCGGGC
>JAYVXJ010000620.1:0-4898 GCA_043785285.1 Chitinophagaceae bacterium | reverse complement strand
GGCGGGGCGCCAGATTCGGTTCACCAATGTTCGAGAAATAGTTGAGATGGAAACCATCTTGAAAGCCTATATTTATGAAGCCATTGAAGTGGAAAAAGTCGGTTTGAAAGTGAATTTTAAAAAGACTACAGAATTCATAATTCCTGAAGAATTTCAAAAGAAATTAGATGAAATTTCTGCCTTGAAAACTGCTTTTGATGCATTGACGCCAGGACGGCAAAGAGCATACATTCTTTATTTTTCTGCACTCAAACAATCCAAAACCCGGGAGTCAAGGGTTGAAAAATGCATGCAGCAAATTCTCAATGGAAAGGGATTAAATGATTAGTACATTCGATGAGAAAATAAATTAATCAAACTTTAAGATATTACACCACTTTGCGTTCATTCGAACTCCTTTTTGGATCGCAGGTAACACTCAATCAAATAATCTAAAAATGGAAGTTTTTTTTTGCTATGTCGAGAGCGGCATTTTCACATATCGCATCGGGTGATTCCATGAATGAAATATTTCCCTCGTTGGTATCTCTAATCCTGATTGTGGTATCGTGGTATTTCAGACCTGCGGATAGAAAAATCATTTCAGTTAATCAATGGCAATTCATCACTATGCTCTGCGGGTAAAACAAGCGACAGAAAAGCCCATGCTGCCAACAAGGGGTTGTAAAGGGATTTGTTGAAAGTAAAAAAACTGTTATTAAATATCGAGTCCCGTCCGGTCCGCTTCTTTGAGATTTGATCTCAATAAAACCCGCTCTGGTAGCGGGTTTTACTTTTTTGGAGGAATTTAGTCGAATTGCCCCTGCCTTTTACTCTGATTTCTTACCTGTTTTTACAAAGAACAACGCATCCTTATAAAGGTACATTTATTTTGCCTCGTTTTGGTCTGTTTTAATACTCTTATTTTCCGCTGAAAAGGCCTCCAGTAACGGAATGAGGAACAACTCTTTTGTAAATTTTTATACCTCTGCCTGTCTCAACTTCTCATTCAGAGATGTACCTTTAAGAAAAGGATAAGTGATGAAAGGTTTAGTGAAAAAGGTCGAATCCTTTATAATGTTCGACTTTCCGTTAGAAACAGCAAATATTACTGCGCAATTTGCCGCTACGCAGCAAAAATCACGAACCGAAATGTCTGGATGGAGTACATCCGCCACCCGGCAAAAGCTCATATCTCATTATTGGTTTACCTACGTTATGAGACATTTTGCTTTGATGTTAGGTTTGCCAGTTGTAATTTTTCTTTTTTCTGGCAATTTAGCAACGATATCTATTGAGCATTTTCATGACGGGATTGTTAAGTTTTCCTGTATTGTACCTGTTTCTTTACCTTCCCAATTTTGGTTCCGTCTATTTACCACGGCTGGAAACAGTTAAAGAAACTTATAAACGCAAAGAATTTGACCAACTGGAAAAATGTCGGAAGGCTTAATTATCTAACCATGCCCTTTGTCTGATCTTTTATGTTTTAGATCAAACAAGTGGAATGAATGCAATGCAACCAAATGACCAATACGCCGGAATATTAACGAAATTATACGGCGTTGACCGGGGTAGTTTAAAAACAAACCTGGAATTGATATTGGGCAGTTCTGGTAAAAGAAACAACCTAACCGACCGCAAGCTTACAGAGATCAGGAATCGGTTTGAGTAAGCCTACAAGTTCTTGGCAGAACTCAATTTTACTAATGGAATAAAAATCTTAGAAGAATTGGAATTGAAATTGTTTGCTGTAGCAGGTCATAATGAGGTGTTGGGTGCTGGGTATATTAGAAGGAATGGCTGAGGCTGATGCACTGGAATTTTGATGACCGAGAAAAAACACGGCCCGTCGATTTGGGAATGAATTATGAAGGTAGCTTTGGTGAAGCTGTTTTATCCTCTTAAATTTAAATGAAATCATTTTTTTGAAAATGAATGACCGGTGATTTTCTTAGTATTTGGATCTGTTTCAACGATGCTATGCTGTTATTGCCTGATATAATTTATTTACAACCGTATCCAATCCTTTATCCCAATTTACCCCAACCCGGTCCGCAAGCGTTGGAGAATATTCGAATATTTGTTTTTTTCAACATTATACCAAACCGGTAGCACCAAATTTTTCTGTTCTATAATTTCTCTGGTGAAGATCGAATTAAATTCGGTTTTTGTCTAGCCCTTATTGGTAAGGAAGCTGGGAGATAATATGAGAATACATTTTTTGCACTCTTTCAAACCTTTCTCAATGGACTCACGAAGGCTGTCTCCTACTTTAAGGGAGAACTCGTCGTACCATACCGGGCAAACTCTTCTGGTAAGTTCGATTGCAATTTTACTCGCGACCTCCTCTTTGTCATGGCTGTCATGGGAAATAAAAACCATCGGTTTTTCGATCTTGCTTCTTTCCGTCGCTTAGGCATCATCCCGAAGATGAAGAAATAGCCCATGATCTTTAACTTCTTCCGTCAATTTCTCAAACTCGCTTTTATCAGCCACACCTTCATAATAAATAAAAACTCTTCCTGAAAATTGTAAATCTTTGGATTTAAACCCAGCTTCAAAAGGGAAACCCATGCCAACGCTAACCTGTGTCAATATTTTAAGCGCCTCATCGTTTTTAGAAGGCAGAACACGGAAAACACTGATTGGGTTTTCCTGCATGCTTGGTACATAATAGGAAATGAAAGACGTATTGGAATCGAAGTCAAGATGAACCTTTGCCCGGACTGTAAACATGTTTTTTACAACACTGTTCCCTATCGGCCAGTCGTTATGGGCTGATAATAATCGTGAGAAATCCTTTTCATAATATTCCTTTAGTGTAGCCATCGTTTATAGAGTTGATATCTGATACCAGTAAAAAAATGCTTACGGATTGGATCTTTTTAATTTGTTCAGCTTTGGATCCGACGTAATCGTCCATTCACCCATCTCATCTGCCCCTCTGTATCGTTTCACTTCTGCGGATTCGGTCAATAATATCCGGGACAGGTAGGCAGCTTTGGCTGCGCTGACGATCGCTTCCTCCAGATGAAAGCTTCCCAGGATGAAATTCACAATATTCGATATCCCTTTTTGAAGATGCGGATAGTTTTCGTGGCCGGCCTCCCTTTTCGCCAGGATCAGGGATGTCTGATAAGTATCTTCCAGCACGTCCTGCCAGGACATCTCAAGCCGCGATACTGTATCTCCGCCGCCGCATTTCTCTGATACGATGCTCTGACAAGCGCGAAGTCCTTTGCTTCATCGAATAAAAAGCCGACGTCATAGAGTTGCTTAATCATCTCGACCGGCCGTTGCTTGGAGTATAATATTCCTGTCGTGTTCGGGGCAAAGGCTGTTAGCTTATCACCCAGGATCGATTCGATCACCGGCAGCTGCACCGTCAGCCTCTCACCACTGGCCTGCAGCCAGGGATGATAGATCGGGGCATCGGTCAACGCCGGGTAGGGATTCGTTCCGATTAACATATCCAGCAGGATCGGCTCTTCCTCGAAATAGGAATCGACTTGGCTTTTATAGTAGAATTTATAGTGAGCAACCGGGGCGGCGGAACTTGATTTCCGGTCGTTGTCTTCGACCCAGCGCGTGAAATTTCCCATGGCAACGACCTGGTCCAAAAATGCCGCGATATCTGCCAGCGCGTAGTCGGCAATGATATCGATGTCGATCGAAAACCGCCGCGGTTTGGGAGACAATAACAATAATGACGTGCCTCCTTTGAAGATAAAGTTCATGCCTGCCCGTTTCATCTGCTCCGGCAGGGTAAATGCGTAAATGACCTTTTCCAATATTTTGGTATCTACCTTTCGATCGATCTGCGCCGCCACGCTGTCGATCCATTCCTTCTTAAATGTCGCCGCATCAATCATCGCATCGCTTTATTTACCAGTTCATCAATTTGTTTCGTCCGGTTCCTTCTCTTTGCATACCGTTTCATTTTAGGGATACTGATCGAATATTTCCCGAACGCCGTTTTAAAGATGTTTTCCTTTTCTTCCGCCTGCGCCGCAAACTGCATTTCATCCGCCACGCAGTCAACCAATAGCTTCTCGAGGGAAGATATTTTTACACCGCTGACTTCTATCAGGGGCGCTTCTGATACAATGTTATTAATGATCAACGGTCGGTGCCGGTCATTATTTGATATGTACCGTTCATAACCGTGCCTGGTCGGACTGAAGTAAATCATGTGTTCATCATCATCCACGAAATGATAAACCGATTCCTTGGCTTCTTTTTCGACCTCCAGGATAATATATGTTTTGAAGACCTGGCGGATCATAAATTCATTGTACCCCCGGCTGTCGGTAAATGAAAATGTCGTGTAGGGAAGTTTGTCAAACACCTTCTTGTGGAGTGTGTGGATATCATTTGAAATCTCCGGTAAATATTCCTTGTGCTGACCGGGGAAGGCATAAACTCCCCGAGAAATATTTTCTATTATTCCACGCTCCTTCAGATCGTGGATTTGCTGAGATACTGATAGTCGTCAGGCAAAACAGGAGAGTACCCACCCACCACTTCTATAAGTTTTTGAGCACAGATGGAAATTGTACGACTCCAAATTTAGTGAGTTAGCAACTGAGGGATTATTTGAAGCAGTTACGATTGCGGGCATGCCTATTTACGAACTTACCATCAAAGGAAAAGTCAGAATAGCCGAACTTATAGAACAACGTGAAAGAGACATTACGATCCGGTTATTACATTTAAAACAAATTAGACCGATACCAGCTCGAGGTTGGAAATCAGCAATGGCCTTTCTAAATTCCATCGTTCATTTCTGGGTGTCATCACAAAAAATTATTGACTCAGAACCGCAGATAGCTAATAAGGCTTGATGTTAATCAGAATAAAGAGATAAGCGAGCAGTTGCGGGAAGCCAGAAAGTAATAGAGCCATTCCAATAAGAG
>JAYVXJ010000619.1:0-4902 GCA_043785285.1 Chitinophagaceae bacterium | reverse complement strand
CGGTTTTTTTGAGAATGACCAGCAGAAGGACGACGACGACAAGGCTTATGATGATCCAGAGCAGTTTCTTATTCATACAATCAGGTTGTGTAGGTGTTTTTTTATAATTTAATCCCAAGACCCTTATAATATTCAAGTACTTTCATACGGAACACATAGTCATATTGGGAGATGAGCACATTGATACGAGCGGTAAAAAGATTATTCTGATTGGTGAGGTAATCAATGGTATTCAACATACCGATATTATATCGTTTGGTGGACAGATCAAAAGATCTTTCAGCTACGGAAACCGACTTTTTATTGGCATCGAATTTTTGAAGAGAGGCAACCGCATTATAGTATGACTGATAAATAGCCTGTTTTAGGTTTAGCAGGTCATTATCTTTCGTCAGTTTGGCCGTGATCACAAATAATTGCGCCCTTTTGTAATTAGTACGGGAAGAATTACCATTGAAAATAGGAACGTTCAATTGCACGCCGACCTGCTGACCAAAGTTGTTGCTCAACTGGGATCCATACCCGGTAAATACTTTCCCAAGGGATTGTTTGCTGTAAGAAGAGGTAACAAACGGTGCATAAACCGGATATTGTGTGCTGGTTACCCCATCCAGCGCATAAGCGCCTGTCTGGGTAATTGTCTGATTGAAATTTAATTTTCTGAGATTATTTGCAAAATTATCTCCCAGGCCAACAAAAGCAGACAGTGCGGGATAAAGCAGGCCACGGGTATAGTCAACGTTCTTCTGGGCTGCACTGATGCGGAGATCATTCATTTTTTGTTGCGGAAAGGTGCCTACGGCAACCTGATATACCATATCCGGCCGCAGACTGGATATCGGTTCCACCGGAATGGTTTCTACGGGCGGCGTATCCAGGTCAAAAGCCGCTGCTGCATCGAGGTTCAAAATTGCTTTTAACTGAAGACTGCTGATGTCGTATGTTTCCTGTGCGGTAATCACAGCTGCTGAATCGGTGGCAAACTGCACTTCAAGTTCTGCGGCATTTAATTCAGGAAGCGATCCGGCGTCCACCAGTTTTTGGGTATTTTCCAATTGGTGCCGGGTCAATTGAAGTTTTGTTTTTGCCAGGGTAACCTGTTCCCTGGACAGGAGCGCCTGTAAATAACCTGCGGCCACATTCAGTGTAACATCATTTTTAATTTTATCAATATTCACCTTCTGGGCTTCATAGCTGAATTTATTCGATTCTACTAAGCGGCGCAAAGCGAACCAGTTGAAAAGCGTAATACCTGCAGTCAGATTATAGCCCTGGAAAATGCCCTGTGAATTCACATAAATATTGGTCGTTCTGTCAATGGACCGTCCAAAGTTTAATCCCAGGGAAGTGCTGAAATTGGCGGTTCCAAACCGGGCCCATTTGGACTGGTCGAAGCTGAGTTTGGATGTGCGGGAATCGATATCTGCCTGTTTAATCGAAATATTATTATTGATCGCGTATTCCACACAACGTCGGAGATCCCATTTATCCTGGCCAGCGGCATGTAAATAGAATATTAAAGAACATAGAAATAAAGCCAGCATTTTGGTTTTTCTCATGAATGAAGTTTAGTGGGAGGTCATCCCCGTACACCTTACCGGAGCAAGGGATTGTCAGAAATATTGCTAAAGTAAAGAATCCATTCTCATTCTCAATCAAAAAAAAGCTTAAATCATTCAGAATGATTGCCGGAAGGATTGATCGAGATCCTCAATGATATAATCCGGGTTTTCCAGCCCCACGTATAGCCTGAGCATCCGGTGGTCCGGGATTGCCGGGTCGAACTGCTGGTTTTCCAGAGAAGCACATCGGGGAAGGATCAGTGATTCGTGGCCCCCCCAACTAACGGCCATCATGATATGCTTCAGGCCTTCGCAGAATTTTACGATCTGTTGGCGGGTGCCGGCGTTCACATAAAAACTGATCAGACCGCAGGCATTTTTCATTTGTTTTCTGGCCAGGTCATATTGCGGGAAATCCACGTCCAGCGGGAAAATAAGCCGCTCTACGGAAGGATTTTTTTTAAGGTAATCCAGCACCCGCCAGGTACTTTCCGTGATCCTGGAAATACGGGCCTCCAGCGTTCGCAGACCCCTGATCAATAGCCACGCATTAAAGGGTTGTATACCGCTTCCAACAGCCAGGTATTCGCTGTCGAATATTTTTTTCATCATGTCTTTCGACCCCGTCAGGATTCCTCCCAGCGTATCACTATGTCCTCCGATATACTTGGTCGCCGTCTGCATACAAATATCTATTCCCAGGGAGATGGGTTGCTGATAAAGTGGTCCGCAATAAGTGTTATCCATTAGGGTGATGATCCGGTGCTTTTTCGCAAACCTGGCTACTTCTTCCATATCCTGGATGGCATAAGTCCAGGAATTAGGGCTTTCCAGGTAAATAAAGCGGGTGTTTGGCCGCCTTGCCTGTTCAAAATTTTCCAGCTGAGTACCATCAATATAGGTTGTTTCTACACTAAAACGCGACAGGATATTGTCGAAAATCCGTTGAACCCAGGTATATGGCTTGTCTACCGAAATAATATGATCCCCGGATCTGGTATTCGCCAGCACAGCTGCAAAAATGGCTGCAGCGCCGCTGTTGAAGACCAGGCAATCTTCTGCCTGATCCAGGGCAGCCAGTTTTTTTCTCAGAATATCCACCGTGGGATTAAGTCCCCGGCTGTACAGATAGCCACTGTATTCATTTTCGAACAACTTCTTCAATTCATCCACTTTTCCCACCCGGAAATTACTGGTTTGCATGATGGGTGGAGCAACCGCATTGAAGTAGTTTTCGCGGTCTTCGCCTAATTCATTAATGATGTAAGAAAGATCCATGGGTAATTTGAAAATTTGAAAATGTGCTAATCTGAAAATTCAGGACAAAGTTAGATAATGTGTAAATGGGAGAATTTGCATTCTCATTTCACATTGGCCTATTTGCATTTCAAGTAGCAAAAAGTGAGGTCAAAATCCTGCCATCATTCATCCATTCACAACACACCGGCGTAATGACCCCACCATTTTGCATATTCTTCATTTTCCCTGATCAGCGTATCATGGGAACCTTCCGCTGCCAGCTTTCCTTCCTTTAGCATGAGTATCCGATGGCAATGTTTTACCGTTGACAACCGATGGGCGATAATAATAATCGTTTTCTTCCGGGTATAAAACCACTGAAGTGTTTCCTGCACTTTTCGTTCACTTTCCGGGTCGAGGGAAGAGGTTGCCTCATCCAGGATCAGGATTTCCGGATCCCGGTATAAAGCCCGGGCTATGGCAATCCGTTGCTTTTGACCACCGGAAAGATTGACCCCCTGTTCATTGATCACCGCATGGTATTGTCCGGGGAGTTTGTCAATAAACGCATGCAGGCCCAACCGGATGCACAATTGCAGTATACTTTCCATATCGGGTTCATCCTCACCCAGTGCGATGTTGGAAACAATGGTTCCCTGGAAAAGATCCGTTTGCTGGGGGACTGCTGCAATGATCCTGCGCAAGGCAGCATGACTCACATATTGAATGTCCGTTCCGCCCATGAGAATATTTCCATCATTCAAGGGGTATAACCGCTGTAACAAGGAAAGCAGGGTGGATTTACCGGAACCACTCTCTCCCACGACGGCCGTAATCCGGTGCTGTTCAATGATGAGGTCCAGTCCGTTGAATACTTTAGTCCTTAATCCGTAACGGAAATGCACATTTCTGAATTCCAGGTTTCCTGGCGGCACAACCGTTAGTTCAGCAGTTCCGCAATTTCCTTTTTCTGTTTCCAGATCAATAATTTCAAAGAGCCGGTCGGCGGCAATCAATGCGTCCTGCATGGTTTTATTTGCTCCGATCAATGCCTGGACGGGTGTTGTAAAATAACCGGTTAATGCATAAAAAGATAAAAGCGCCCCGGGAGATAATTCCCGGTCCATAACAAAATAACTTCCTATCCACAATATGATAATGGTTAACAGCCGGGTATTTAATTCTGAAACATTATTCAATCCCAATCCTGCTTTGCTGCTTTTATATACCGCACGCATCAGCGGAATAAATTTTTTTTCCGTTTGCTGATTAAAATATCTTTCTACGCCAAACCGCCTGATGGTTCCAATTCCGCCGATACTCTCCACCAGTTGGCTCTCCAGGGCTGCGCCGGTTTCCATCATTTCACGCTGCCATTTTGCATTGATCCGGTTACTGATGAAATAAAGAATCCCATACAGGGGTATCATGAATATCATGACCAGCGCCAGTTTCCAATAATATAAGAACATAGCGGCCAGACTAAAGATCATGGTCAGGGCATGAATAACCAGGTATAGGGCAGTATCGTTTATGAAGGTTCGGATCTTCACGGCATCATTCACGCGACTGATTATTTCTCCTACCCGCATGCTGTCAAAAAATTGTTGTGGAAGGTTCAAGAGATGCCGGTAATATCCCAGAATCAGTTGCGCATCAATTTGCTGCCCTGTCCGTAAAGCAATCAGTGATTTAAAATAGCCGGTCAGCATTTGAAATATCAAAATGACCATCATGATCAGGCCGAGTAAATTCATCAGTTTTCTGTTGGCATCCGGAATTACAAAGTCTATGATCTTTTGTATATAAATCGAAGTTGCCAATCCCAGGATCGTATAAACCAGCGCACCCAATAATGCCTGCATGAGCATACTCCGGTGCGGACTGATCAGTTTCCAGAATCTTTTAAAAGCCGGCGTATGCTGGTTCTCCTTACGGAAATGCGCTTCCGGTAATAACAATAAAACCACGCCGCTCCAGATTTTTTGAAATTCAGATGCCGGTAGCCGGATTATTTTCCCTTTTGCGGGATCCATGTATGATATCCGGTTTCGCCGTATGCGGTAAACGACTACAAAATGCTGCATGCCGGATTCCAGGA
>JAYVXJ010000618.1:0-4923 GCA_043785285.1 Chitinophagaceae bacterium | reverse complement strand
AAGAAGTCGAATCTAACCGGTGCCGTGGCCCAGGTAAGTGGCAAAGTGCTTGAAAACAGGGCGGTTACCAATATCGGACTGGGTTTGCAGGGGTTAATAGGCAATTTAAATATCTCTACAGTAAGCGATCCAGGAGGAGTTGGAACTCCTTCCACGTTTAATATCCGTGGAGTTACGAGTCTCAATGGTGGCGGTCCACTCTTTGTGGTAGATGGGGTGCCGGCGAATTCCATTGATAATATCAATCCCAACGATATTGAAAGCATAACTGTATTAAAAGATGCCGCATCTTCTGCCGTATATGGTGCAAGAGCTGCTTACGGTGTGATGTTGATCACGACCAAGAGAGGAAAGAAAGGCGATAAAGTTTCAGTGACCTATAATATAATGTCTTCGTGGAATAAGCCTACCGTGTTGCCTAAAAAGGCTAATTCTCTGGAAAGTGTAGAAACTTTTAATGCAGCCGCAGCGAATAGCGGATTGCCTGCTCCTTTTGGAACTGATCAGATTGGTCGGATAAAACAATATATGACTAATCCTTCCAGCGTCCCTGTAACAACGCCCGATCCAAACGACCCGAACAGATGGAGCTGGGATAATGCAAATGCCAACACGGATTGGGTTAAAGAATACATCAAACCATCCTTTAGTCAGAAACACGATCTGGCAGTTAGTGGGGGCAGTAAATCAACCTCCTATTATACCTCCTTTGGCTTTTTGGATCAGGGGGGTATTTTACGATATGGCGATGATAAATTCAGCCGGTATAATGTAACCAGCAATTTACACACTGAACCAACCAACTGGATGCGGGTGGATCTGAGAATGCGTTTTGCGAAAAGCATAACAGATTATCCTTTTCCATATTCGGATCTTATTGGAAACTGGTTTCACGCACTAGTAGCAATGCGTCCTTACTGGCCGCTTCACAATCCCGATGGACAGTTGAGCCAGATTTCTGCGTTGCCCTATCAAAATAGTGGGGGGCGAAGTATCTTGAATTCCAATGATCTCTGGCTTACTGGAGCTGTGGAGTTGGAGCCTGTAAAAAACTGGAAGATCAATATGGATTATACCTGGAACCAGCTAAGTTCTAAATCTTCCGATCAAGACGCCTTGGTTTATGCTAATGCGGTAGATGGCACGAAGTACAGTATCGGTCATGGCCAGAGTGCCATCAGTGAAAGTGCTGCGATGAATCAATATAATTCATTGAATGTGTATACATCGTATGAAAGGCAAATGGGCCGCCATTTTGTAAAAGCGCTTATTGGACAGCAATTGGAAGTAAGCCAGTTTTTTACATTGACCGGCTCCCGGACAAATCTGATCACAGATCTCATTCCTTCCATGGGCGTTGCAACAGGAACACAAAATGCAGCAGATGCCATCTCTCATTGGGCTACTACTGGCACGTTTGCCCGCCTGAATTATAATTTTAACGAAAAATTCCTCGTAGAGTTCAATGGCCGCTATGACGGAACTTCCAAGTTCCCAGTAAGTAACCGGTTTGGGTTTTTCCCATCCGTATCAGCTGGATATAATATTGCTAAAGAAAAATTTTGGCCTTTGAAAGGTCAGGTAAGCCAGTTTAAGATAAGGTCTTCTTATGGTTCGCTGGGTAACCAGGCGGTGGCGAATTATCTATATCTGTCTACCATACCCATCGGTAGTAATCTGGGATATATCCTTAATAATGTACGCCCCAATTACCTGTCGACTCCGGGCCTGAATAGTTCTGATCTTACCTGGGAAACCGCCAGGACTACAGACCTGGGATTGGATGTTACTTTATTAAAAAACCGCCTGGATGTTTCATTCGACGTGTACAACAGAACGACATTAAATATGTTAGGGCCTGCAGAAGCTATTCCTGCGGTATTGGGGGCAGCAGTGCCTTTGATGAACAATGCGAATCTGGAAACAAAAGGATTTGAGTT
Organism: Chitinophagaceae bacterium; assembly: GCA_043785285.1. Lineage (GTDB taxonomy): Bacteria > Bacteroidota > Bacteroidia > Chitinophagales > Chitinophagaceae > Puia. Next base: position 2,983 of record JAYVXJ010000618.1, on the reverse strand, counting down.
GAGTATTTCATGGAAAGACAGAATTGGTACTGAGTTCAGTTACCATGCTTCGTTTGTATTATCAGATTACGTGGGGAAAGTGACAAAATATAATAATCCAACGGGTACCCTTGCCACCTACTATAAAGGAATGACCATTGGAGAAATATGGGGCTGGCGCAGTAAGGGATTGATTCAAACCGACCAGCAATTGCAGTCTATGCCGGATCAATCTTTATTTTGGGGTGGTCCATATTATAAAGGGGATGTGCTTTACGAGGATCTGAATAAAGATGGTAAAGTAGACTTTGGGAACTATACACTGAAAAACAGTGGGGATTATAAAGTTATTGGCAATTCCACTCCCCGCTACACTTTCGGTCTCAATGCGGGGTTTAACTGGAAAGGATTTGATTTCAACATGTTCTGGCAGGGTGTGGGGAAGAGAGAATCCTGGTTAGGCGGAACCATTTTCTACGGTTTATTGGGTGCTTACGGATCTTCTATTATGAAGAATACCCTGGATTATTGGACCCCGGAAAATACAAAAGCATATTGGCCAAGACCATATGCTACTGATGAGGTCAATAAGAATCGCGTGACTTCAACGCGGTATCTCCAAAATACTGCTTATACCCGGCTAAAAAATCTACAGTTTGGCTATACGTTACCGCAACAACTTCTTCCCCATATAAAAATCCAACGCCTAAGGGTATTTGTCAGCGGAGAGAACCTGCTGACCTTTTCAAAAGTGAATGGCAATTTTGACCCCGAGGTCATAGATGGTAGCTGGGGATCCGGCAAGGAATATCCGTTAATGAAAACAATCACTTTTGGTTTGAATGTGGAGTTTTAACCTTTAAAAATTAATTACGATGACTAACAAGAAATTAATATATATACTGATCATTGCTTCGCTAACATTTAGTTCTTGTAAAAAATTTTTGGACAGGCCCCCACTTGACACTATTACGGATAAGGAAATGTCTTTTACGAAGACTGAGATGGAGTTATATGCAAACCAGTATTATTTGAATTTTTCGGATTTCCTCAGTGTATTTTATGGAGACAATAATTCCGATAATATGGTATTTGGTAATTTTGACTATAACCCGTTGCTTGCCGGAACCAAGACCTTGTCAATTTATGGAGGCGGATGGGACTGGTCAAACATCAGGAGTGTAAATTATTTCCTCGCTAATTACCAGGTCACCAAAGAGCCCCTGACAGAGGTGAATACCTATATAGGAGAAATATATTTCTGGCGCGCCTGGTTTTATTTTGGGTTGATGAAACAATTTGGTGACTTGCCCTGGTATAATGCACCACTCGCCACTAATTCAACATTGTTATATGCACCCCGTATTTCAAGAAGTATTATTGCGGATTCAATCTTAGCGGATCTTGACCGCGCGGCCAGTTTACTGGATCCTATTACGAAGAGTGTTCCGCAACGCATTCATAAAGATGTTGCCCTTGCTTTTAAAGCAAGAGTTGCACTCTATGAAGGTAGTTGGGAGAAATATCATGACGGAACTCCTTTTGGAGTTCAGAACGCTGACTATGTCAAATATTTCCAGCAGGCAGCAGCGGCATCAGAACAAATCATGAATAGTGGCTATTACAGCATATCGGTTGGAACCAATCCAAAATGGGATTATTGGAACCTGTTTAATCAACTTGACTTGTCTGGTAACCGGGATGTGATCTTTTGGAGAAAATATAATTTTTCACTGGGGCTAACGCACAATGGCCAGGCTTTTCTTTTATTTGAAGGGGGTAATACAGGGCTCTCAAAGCAGCTTGTTGATGATTATTTATGTGCAGACGGGTTGCCTATTTCATTAAGTCCGCTTTATAAGGGAGACGACTCGATTGCAGAGGTTGTGAATAACCGGGATCCAAGATTGGGTCAAACCATTTTTGTCCGCGGGTATCCGCGGGTAATCCACAATGGGGATACAATCACAAAATTCAGTGAACCGGATATTAATCAATCGCTGGATCAAAGGAATACAACAGGGTACGAGCTATTCAAAGGAGCCGCTCCTAACATTGAGCCACAAGGAGCAGGAGCGGGAAATGCGGCTGGGGCAACTACGGCCAGTATTATCTTCCGGTATGCAGAAGTGTTGTTGATATATGCAGAAGCGAATGCAGAACTTGGAACCTGCACGCAGCAGGTGTTGGATGCTTCGATAAACCGGTTAAGAGACAAAGTAACCATGCCCCATTTATTACAAAGTGTCGGATTCACAGATCCGAAATGGGATTTTCCTGGTCTTTCCGGGTTGATCAATGAAATCCGCCGGGAGAGAAGGGTGGAGTTGGCTTGTGAAAATTTCCGCTTTGATGATCTGATGCGCTGGGCGGCTACCGATTTGATCAAAAAACCACTGCTGGGTGCGAAATATAGCCAGTTTGTAGGCAAGACTTTTACTCCTCCGTTATCTGGTATTCCGGTAAATGCAGATGGATACATATTTCCTTATCTGAATACACAGGCTGCTAATGGATGGCAATTTGATCCATCTAAGAATTATTTATCGCCAATACCTACAAACGAATTAACCATTAACCCATCACTTGTTCAAAATCCCGGATATTGAAATGATAAGGTCTAAACGATTATTATACATGCTTTTTTGCCTGTCGGTTGTAATCCTTTTGACCTCTGGCAATTATCAGGAAACAGCAATCTCCTATTGCGGAAGTTCAACTAATGACCTTTTTCAAGTGATGAAAGAAGAGCGGATTGCCTTTAAGCAATACATTTCGCCCTCAGCAGCAATTGATAATGCTGCTGAAGGTTCTGGCGTGATCATCACGGCAGATGGATATCCTGATAAAAAACTGGTCATTTCAGTAACCGACTTCAACAAAGCGGTTAAGAAAAAGCTGAGGTTATACATTGAGTATCCAGCTGTGTTACCGGGAATGAATATTCCTGATGAAGTTTTCATAAGCAAACTGGAGCGGATAGTTGTTACCACTGATATATTCA
>JAYVXJ010000617.1:0-4932 GCA_043785285.1 Chitinophagaceae bacterium | reverse complement strand
TTTCTTCATAAATGCCGTGCACATAACCGGTACGGATCAGGTGCTGCTGATTTTCCGGAACCTCCCTCGAGAATACAGGGATGTATTGGAAACGCGGAACCTGTTCCTGCAATTCTTCCATTTCCTGCTGATAGAGACTATCCGTTAATCTGCGGCATCCAAAGATCAGGTGAATATTTTGATGAGGAACATTATGATCCAGTATATGATGAACCATGGAACGGAACGGAGCGATGCCGGTGCCGGTGCAAATCAGGAAAAGATCCTTCTCAATAGTTTCCGGGAGTGTAAAAAGACCCAGAGGTCCTCTGAAAATCAGTTCGCTGCCTAACCGAACTTCATTGAACAAATAATTGGTCCCCTTCCCGCTCTCCATATACACGATCAACAGTTCAAATACCGGCGATCTATCCGGCCAGGAAGCAATGGAATAGCTGCGCCCGCGTTTATTCGGCTTTTCGTGAATGGGCAGGTCAAGCGTCACAAACTGACCCGGTTTAAAATCAAATGGCTCCCCTGAAACCAATTCGATCCAAAATCTTCTCGTGGTTTGTGTTTCGTCTTCAATACGAATCACCTTGCCGGATTGCCAGGGGAGAGGCATGGTTGATAGTTGATGGTTGTTGGAAAAAGTTGATGGTTGATGGTTGATGGAGTTCAGGTGCGGATTCGCACATAAAGGCCATCAACCATCAACCATCAACTCTCTAAAGTCCCGAAGCCGACTGTTGAATATTTTTCTTACTCAAAAGCTGTTTGCGGAGGGAAATATCAGGAACTTTTTTAGTACTTCTCAATTCTTCATTTGCTGCAGAGGCTTTCATGGCGATAACAGGACTTTTAATATCCTGCATTTGGACTTCCATGTTATAGGTCTCGCGTTCCAGTTCCAGAATTTGTTCGTAATTATTCAGGATCTCTCTTTGCAGTTCTTCAATTTTTGTCCGGCTTTTTATGATCATTCCTGACCTGAAACTAAACCCGGAAAGTACAGCTAAAATAACAATGGAAGCAAGCAGGAAGATATTGAGCGTAACCTCGTTGGTAAGCATGGTAGTCATAAATTAAAGAATCAATCAATAGATCTTCAACAGGTGCCCGCTGGAGCAGGATAATAATACCAGCCAACGGTGGTTAATCATGCAATTGGAGGTGATTCCCAAATGTAAGGCATCCCTTTGAAATAAAATTTTATAAAATTTCTTTTTCTACCATTTCCCGTATCCGCGCAATGGGAATGCGTTCCTGCTTCATACTGTCGCGGTACCGGATCGTAACCGTTTGATCCTCCCGGCTCTGATGATCAATCGTAATGCAGAAGGGGGTTCCGATGGCATCCATCCGGCGATAGCGCTTGCCAATAGTATCCTTTTCTTCATAAAAACAACGGAAATGCGACCTGCATCCGGCGAGGATTTCACGGGCAATTTCCGGTAACCCATCTTTTTTTACGAGGGGCAGAATAGCTAATTTAACGGGTGCCAGTTTTGGAGGAAATTTCAGCAGCACGCGACTATCCTTTTTCTCCGGCGTGCTCAGGTCTTCTTCCAGGTAGGCTTCGTTCAGGATCATCAGCACCGTCCGGTCAAGGCCGATGGATGTTTCAATAACATAGGGGAGATAGTGCTGATTCAATTCCGTATCAAAATAGGTCAGCTTTTTCCGGCTGTATTCCTGGTGGTTCTTTAAATCAAAATCGGTGCGCGAATGGATGCCTTCCACTTCCTTGAAGCCCATGGGAAATTCATACTCGATGTCGGTGGCGGCATCTGCGTAGTGCGCTAATTTAACATGATCATGGAAGCGGTATTTTTCTGGCTGGATACCCAGGCTGAGATGCCATTGCATGCGCTCCTTCTTCCAGTATTCATACCATTCCTTCTGCGTGCCGGGCTTAATGAAAAACTGCATTTCCATCTGCTCAAATTCACGCATGCGGAAAATGAATTGCCGGGCCACGATCTCATTGCGAAATGCTTTTCCCACCTGGGCAATGCCAAAAGGGATTTTCAGGCGGCCCGTTTTCTGAACGTTCTGAAAATTAACAAATATGCCCTGCGCGGTTTCCGGACGCAGGTAGATCTCATTGGATTCCTCCGTTACACTGCCCAGCTGGGTGGAGAACATGAGGTTAAACTGGCGTACATCACTCCAATTGGACGTTCCACTAACGCCACATTTGATTTTTTTTTCTTCTATGAGTTTTTTCAATCCTTCGAAATCACTCGTCACCAACAGACGGTCCATCGCCGCCAGCAGATCATCCGCCTCCGCTTTCTTTCCTGCTGCTTCCAGCCCGTCGGCAAAACCTTCTAGGAGATGATCTACGCGGTAGCGCTTCTGACTGTCTTTATTGTCAATCATCGGATCGCTGAAATTATCCACATGTCCCGAGGCTTTCCAGGTGGCAGGATGCATGAAAATGGCCGCATCAATGCCCACAATATTATCGTGGAGCTGGGTCATGCTTTTCCACCAGTAATCCCGGATATTCTTTTTTAATTCGCTGCCATACTGCCCGTAGTCATACACGGCACTGAGCCCGTCATAGATCTCGCTGGAAGGGAAAATAAAACCATATTCCTTACAATGCGAGATAATTGCCTGCAATTTTTGAACGTCATTAGCCATAAGGACTGCAAAAGTAAGGAGAATGAGGATGAGGAAGCAACTCCTTAGGCAGCATTGTAGTATTTTTGGGGTTATGTGCGAATTGAAAAAATGGCTGCCTTATGCAGCACTCCTTTGTTTCCTTTTTTCTTTTCAGGAGGCTGTCTCCCAGCAAAAATTGCTTCGGGGCGTTATCCTGGACGCGCAGAGCGGTGAACGCGTTCCGTTCGCTTCCCTGCGTTTTACAAAGAGCGGACACGGCGGACTGAGTGATTCAGCGGGGAATTTCATTTTCCGGTTTGAGGACTGGCCAAAAGATACGCTGGAGATTACCTATGTTGGGTTTCAGAACTATGACCTGCCGATTTCCGATTCATTGATCCTCCGCAGATCCCGGAATGACAGTATACATGTGGTCATCCAATTGCAGAGGGGAAGATATACAAACGAAGTGGTGATTAGCCGCAAAGTGGATTTCGGCTATTTGTTGTGGAGAAAGATCGTGCGACGGAAAAAATTCAATGACCGCTACCGCTTTGAGAATTTTTCCTACGAGCTGTATAACAAACTCGAACTTGACCTCAACAAAGTCAATAAAAATAAACTGGAATCCATCAAGCTGCTTCGGCCTTTTGATTTTGTACTGAAGAATATTGACAGCACGGAAGACAACCCTTTCTTACCCATTTATGTAACCGAAACCCTTTCTGATTATTATTACCAGCGATCTCCGCTGAAACGCCGGGAAGTGATCTTAGGCAGTAAGACCGTGGGATTGGATAACGAGAGTGTAAGTAAATTTCTCGGAGGAATGGATCAGAACATTAACTTCTATACTAATTTCATTCCGGTTTTTGACAAGCGGTTTGTAAGTCCCCTCAGCAATAACGGCGATAACTACTATCGTTATAAAATCGTAGATACCCAGTATGTGAATTCACGCAGGTTCCTGCACCTGATCTTCACACCGAAAAGAAAAGGAGAAAATACGTTTGAAGGAGATTGCTGGGTACACGACAGCAGCTTTGCCATCCAGAAAATGACGCTTCGCCTGGATGCCACTGCCAATGTGAATTTTGTAGATCAGATGAGCCTTATTCAGGAATTCCAGCTGGTCAACGACAGCACCTGGTTCCTGACGAAAGATAAATTCGTGGTGAACCTTTCTGCCTTGGGCAAAAACAAAATGGGTGTTATCGGAAGAAAGACCACGACGTATAAAAACATTGTTTACGATGACAGCTCCGTAACCCGGGAGCTGAGCAAAAACAAAATACTGGAAGAAGTTTTGTTTACAGAGAACGCCCGCAATCAACCTGATTCTTTTTGGGTAGATAACCGGCATGAGGACCTCAGCAGAAATGAAAAAGCGGTTTACCAGATGGTGGATACGCTGATGAAAATGAAGATCTTTCATACTTATGCCAATGTGCTGAACTTTCTCGGGACAGGCTATCTCAACGTTGGCAATTATGAAATCGGTCCCTGGTACAACTGGATTTATGCCAATGAACTTCAGGGTTTGCGATTGCGGTTCGACCTGGGCACCAACAAAGGATTTAATAAGAATTTAATTCTGCACGGATACCTGGCTTATGGATTCGGGGATCAGAAATGGCACGGACAAGCGGATGCCATGTATCTCTTTAATCGTTCTCCCCGGTTTTCGATCTATGGGATGTACCGGCAGGATCTGGATTATGGGCAACAATATTATGATGAGATCACTTCGGATAATATATTCGCGCTTGCCGTCAGGAAACCCGGTGTGCCCATTAAATTTATTAACCTGGAAGAACAGAAGCTGGAAGTATTCAAAGAATGGCTTTCGGGATTTTCCCTAACAGTCACCGGAGATCATAAAATATATGATCCTATCCGTAACCTCCCTTCCAAAGACATCTATACCTGGGAGTCGGGAAATCCATTGAATACCTTTGAACTTTCTTTCAAACTCCGGTTTGCTTATCTGGAGAAATATTTTGAAACCACTTTCTACCGGACCAGTCTTGGCAGCGATTATCCGATCCTGGATCTGAAATATACGCGGGGTATTCCCGGCGTGTTCGGGAGCAGCCAGCAGTATAATAAGCTTTATGCCAGCATCTCCGATTTTATTAAAGTGCCGCCATTTGGAACTATTTATTATAACGTGTTTGCCGGTAAAACATACGGCACCCTTCCTTATCCCTTATTAAATGTAGCCCCGGGAAATGAAACCTATTATTATAACCAATACGCGTTCAGCTTAATGAATAAATACGAGTATCTGCACGATCAATACCTGGGTATTAATTTCGAACACAATATCGGCAGCGGACT
>JAYVXJ010000616.1:0-4936 GCA_043785285.1 Chitinophagaceae bacterium | reverse complement strand
GGCAAAGCGAGGCGATCCTTACCAGACAAGAATAATTAGAGAGAAATCAGTCAAATGGAAGATTTAAAAAGAAGGGACTTCATCAAAAATACCGTAATGGCAGGAGTAGGGTTATCGATCCTGATACCTAAAATTTTTCAGGCCAACACTCCGATCCACCATATCAATTGCCTTCCTATACTTCAATCAATTTTATACCTGTTTTGGTAAATTGTATTTTATGATTCTTATACAAATTACCGGTTGTCATTTTAAATGTTTTCTTGCTCATACCAAAGAATGTATAAATATCTTCAGGCGAAGATTTATCATGATACGGAAGATAGCCGTCATGCTTTTTTAATAGCCGTAACACTTTTTCAGTTTCATCTTCTATCCTTTTATACCCCGGCTTACCTGCGGCAACATCAATCTTATTTTCGGCTAATATATTTTTGATGAAGCCGGGAAAGCGATCTCCGGTTTCAATGGTACGATACACCTCATTAAAATGTAATACGCCAGTATGCATATTGTTGATGATTACCAGATATCCGATATCCGTACGACGATATACTAATAACTCCACTTCATCCTTCTCCTTTACTGTAAGGTTATCATTAGATAAGAAATAATCCAGTTTTTCCGTAGCTGCTAATCGACCGGTTTGTTCGTCCATTACTATTTTTACCAGGTATTCCCCCATGGGTTGCATGAAGCTAATCATCGCTGACTTGGGTATAAATAGATCCTTCATTAATCCCCAGTCCAGAAAAGCACCTTGCGCTGTTACGCTAACGGCTTTTAGTTTTACAATATCTCCCAATACAGCAAAGGGTTGTTGTGTAGTGGCGATGGGTCTGCCTTCACCATCATGGTATAAAAATACGTTTAATTCATCCCCAACACGGGTACCTGGCGGCACAAAACGCTTAGGCAATAATATACCTGCTTCCCCATCATCCATAAAAACGCCCATTGACTTCTCTTTAACAACCTTCAGTACATTGAATTCACCCATTTTTACCATACGATCGTATTAAAATAAATGACTACAAAGATAAGGCAGACAACCTGCTGTTGATTCTAAAAATACGGAATATGGCAACCGCATGTAGCAACTATCCTTTCAATCACGACTATTGTCAAACCTCTTGATGTAAATAAAATGCCAGCTATATTTTAAGGCTGGCGCTGGCATACCAATTGACGTTATTCTTTAAATATAAATTAATGAACACACAGCAATTCGTACTCGCCTCAAGACCCAAAGGCACACCCATCCCTGACAACTTCCGATTTGAAAATACTGAGTTGCCCGAAAGTCAGACTGATGAAGTGCTGCTTCAGGGCTTATACTATTCTGTAGATCCTTACATGGGATAAGGGCATATCACCAGCCATAAAAAAATACAACTGGTTCATTGGCAAGGAATCCATACTGGCTTTATAAATTCCATTTTCTTTTTACTGGTCAAATAAAATAAGATTACTTATTTTCTCATCTCCGGCTTATAACAGTTCATTCATCTATTTAAATGGTTGTTAAGCGATTGATTTTCATATGAAGGATTCCATACATTAGTTTTGAAATCACAAAGGCCAAATGTTCTTCAATCAAATAAATAATATGCGACACCTAAGTAGTTTTTTATTTTTCGGCATCCTTGCCTTTTTCACCCAATGTTCAGGCCAGACAAAGTCAGCTATCGAAGCCCAGAAATTAGCTAACGAAATTAGTGAGAAAACAGCCACTCCCGGGGAATCTCCCAGTGAAAGCATTTATATGAAAGCTATCATTGATGGAAAACCATGGACGGCAACTAAATTGCTCCGGGATGAAAGCAGGGGCAGTAATAATTACCGGGTTACGGGTATAGGGGATGAAACAACGATCGGATTTTACGTTTATCTGCCTCACCTTAAAGTGGGTGACGTAACTCATTTTCGCGAAGATAATGCTGCAGACTTCATAACCCATGATGAGAATAGTTTTTACGGGGGCAGAACAGGAAAGTTTGTGATTACAAAGTTGGACGATGAGGGATTTGAGGGAACATTCTATTTTACCGCAAACACATCTTCTTCACCCAAAAAAATCGAGGTGACAGAGGGTTCTTTACGGTTTCCTTTTGTAAAAAGAAAATAAGCATTCGCCATGGATTCAGTCTACCCGTATGGCATAAATAAATTCGTTGGGTTGGATGCTGTTGTCGCGAAAAGATAAATCCGCATCAAAAAAATGCCTCTGATTGAACCATTTTTTCTTACGGTAAAAGAGCCATCCGTAAGGTTGTTGCGCTGATTTTAAATAGCCAATGGGATGCTGAACATTTTTATCATTATAGTCATTGATAAAAATGAAAAATAGCTGTCCGAGGGTCATGTTCAGCGGTGCTTTGGAAGTGAAATTGGTTTGTGTCGTGTCCTGAGGATTTTTCGCAAATACAAACTGAACCACTTCAATCTGGGAAAGATCAATCATATCCAGGTCCGGCATTTCCTCGTTCAATGGATAATACCAGGATTTGTAGATGGGGGAAGGAATTTGAAAAAAAAACCGGTAAACCTGCCAGCAGAGGTAAGGAATGGCGAATGGTAAAATATAAGTGATGAACCGAAAATCTAAATGAATGAAATAATATAAAACCACTGCGGCAATCGTTCCTGCCAGCATGATCAGCAGGGTAACCAGGAAGCCCCTCCAGAAATCACCAGGGGTAATTTGCGGAACGAACTTATACATCAGCAATACATGCCCTATGCCGAAAGCTAAAACCAATACCTGAGCAAAATAGTAGTATGAATCCGCCAGGTTGGTATTTGTCCACTGAAACAAACTGACGAAGCCAAGTAATATCGCCAGGATCAATGCATATAAAAAAGGCTTCTTTCCGTATTTTTTCGTTATCCGATTTTCGGCCATACATGCATGAAATTGATCTTAACCGGGTGTAATTTATAAAAAAAGCCTTAATCAGCATGCGAATATATTTTCTTATCTAAAATTCTGATTTTAAAATGTTTAAACTATCAAATATGAACAATAAAAACACCCTTTTACTCTCCGTTATGCTCTTGGTTACTTTACTGATACAGGCGCAGACTGAAATCAGTGATTCCAAATTTTATGTAAAGATTAATGGAGGGTATGGCCTGATTACCCCGGGATCATATAAGCTCGAAACATCAACTAATCCGGGAGGTGCTTCCGGCACTACCTCATTAAGCAAACAGGGACTGGGGAGCGGCGTCCGGGCAGGTGGTGGCATCGGAATTATAGTAAGTGATTTTCTGAATATCGGAGTTGATGTCGAATACCTGTCCGGAGCAACATTAAAAAGCAGCACCAGCTACCTTAACCCAGGCGGATATTCTTACATCTCGTCCCAGCAGATCAGCTATACTTCCCTGTCCATTACCCCGCATGTTATTTTTAAGGCATTATCCAAACCGGATTATTTAATTTATAATAAACTGGGTATCCTGCTGAATTTGCCGATGGACCTGAAGAAAATCGAAAAAGATTCCTCCTTCAATGATGCCATTGCGGACAGATATAGTGCGGTCAAAGACATCACTTATAAAGTAGGGCTTACCGTTGGTTTGAATGTAGCCTTAGGGGTTCAGGTGCGGTTAACAGATAAATTAAGAGGATATGGGGAAATATTTGCCAACTACCTGATTCTGTCGCCTACCGATTATGATGAGAACCGTGCGGAGAATAGCAATGGCGCGGTTACCAATTCCGTACACCATATCAGCTATATAAAGAATGGTCAAACATCCTATACCTCCGATGGCAATAACAGCACATCAGTAGCCTCCGTATCCGGCAATACTTTTAATATGAATACCCTGGGCATCAATATCGGGATCGCCTATAGATTTTGATCATGGAACATTCATTTTACAAATTACCCCTGAGGCTGGATCAGATCATCCAGAAGATAAAACAGGCAACCTGTACGTTAAAACATTCCATTGCCCAAAATCTTCATCTCATTATTTCAACCTACCGGGGAGAAGCCGCTTATTCCGATCAATTCGGCTGCAGTTTGTGGGACGAAGAATTTAATATCCAACTCAACTTTCGCTGGAAAGAAAATTTGTGCGATTCTTTGAAGCAGGCTGTTGTGCAGTTTGAAAAAAGGCTGCAGTTGCAGGAAGTGAAAGTTGTGATGCAGGAACAGAATGAACTGCTGGAAAAAGGAAATCTGCGGGTGAGGAAATGCCTGCATATTGAAATCAAAGGGATCATTAAAAAAACAAACGAACCTTTCCATTTCAGGGATTCAATATTTATTTCTCCATTGGCTCAGAAATAAAAAATATTTCAAAAAGAATAAAACAACCTGTTCTCACAGGAGCCTGATTAAACTATAATTGGTATGGAACCTTTAAACCGGCCTGCAAGAAGTTCGGCTATAAATAAATTTTTTGGATTTTACGGCCTGTCCCTGCTAGCGGTAATACTGGCTACTTATTTTCTATTCAATACACCTTCGGCGATCTTTAAAAATAAAATAAGGATATACAAAAACACGGAAGACGAACAGGGTCAGCTTTTAAATAAAATTGGAAGCATGACCGCTAATCTGAAAAATATTATTCAGACAGATGAAAAATATTTAAGCAGCGCCAATGAGTATGAAAAAGGAGGTTTGCTAAGCAATCTTCAGGAATATCAGAAGAATATTAATGACGCGTTGGTAAATCTGAAAAATGACAGTTCATCGTTTTCATCACCGGTCTCAAAAAAAGATTCCTACAATTATATAAGTGCTTTTAATGCGATTGTGGCCTACCGGAATACCATCACTTCCTTGCAAAAAACATTGGAAGGAAAGGGGGGTGATGCCTCAGAATTATTGAAAATGAAATCGCAGCTTGATCTGTGCAATCAGCAGCTTGAAATTTGCAAAATGCTGGCATCCAAGCCCGCAGGAGCTTTGCC
>JAYVXJ010000615.1:0-4949 GCA_043785285.1 Chitinophagaceae bacterium | reverse complement strand
GGTCCCTATCTTATCAATTATCCGGCCGGCTCCCAGCATACCCAATGCGTAACCTAACTGAAAGGCTATAACAATGTTAGCATAGTCAGATTCCGTCCAGTTGAACTTTTTTGACAAGATCGGCTTAAGTAGGCTAATCACCTGTCTGTCTAAATAATTAACTGTCATTGCAAAAAATAACAGAGAACAAATGGTCCATCGATAACTCCCGATTTTAGGTCCTCCCATATAATTTATTAAATGTATACTGCCAATTGACAGTATCTCAAATTTTTAAGTCATCCCTAATCCAAACAGCTTTTCTCATATTCTCATCGTATTGCAGGTAGAGTGGCTTAAATGTAATTCCTGTTTTAGCAATATTCCAAACCTACCTGATCACATATTTCCCTGGTTGCCTTTATTGCCCTTTCAAATAACGGCATCCCTGATCTGCCGCCAAATTGTCCTCCCAGTTCCAAATGAGGCTCTATGGTTAAAAATCCATTGTAATTAATTTCTGAAAGTTTTTTTATAAGCGCTCTTATCTGGCCATCACCTTCTCCCGGTATACTGCCGATATTAATACTTCCTAACTTCCAGTCTTTTATATGTACATGAACCACATATGGCGCCATTACCGGCCAGCATTGATCCATGTTATTTATGATATCGCTTCCCCAGACAAAATTTGCAGGATCATAAACAAGCTTCAGGTTAGGGGAATTGACAGATCTGACTATATCAGCGCAATTCTCAGCACTGTGACCATAGATATGCGATTCATTCTCATGAACCAGAACGACATCTGATCCTTTCATTAATCCGGCCTCAATCGACATCCTTTTTAAAACTTCATCCCTAAAGTCATCAATGCTCTTTCCATCAGGTGCATAATAACTAAAGAGTCTTACATAAGGAGCATCAAAAAAATCTGCCAATTCAACCACATGCTTGAATTTATCCAAATGAGCTTCAAATGGCTGATCTAATTTTATTTTCCCAATGGGAGAGCCTATTGCACTAACAGAGATTCCATTGGCCTCCAGCATCTTTTTTGCTTCCATCAACTCCTCCTTATTCAGATCCATAATATTTTTATTACTCAGGGACCTGATCTCTATGTTCTCAACATGCTGTGCTGCGAGGAACGCAACCTGGCCTGCAAAATCGTCTGTAACCTCATCAGCAAATGCGCTAAATTTTACCATCTCTATTTTCCCTTTCTATGTGTGAATATTTAAAATGCAAGACAAATTGCTGAAGTAATAAGTAGCAAAATGGTAATTCATAAAATAGTTATGGACATCTGAGCACCCTGCTGTTCCGAGGAAACATATCCGGCGTAGATGGTAGCGATCACATCGGCAGCCAGACTGCTATTGCTTTCTACCGCATTTCCGTAAGCAGCAGACCTGTAAAAAGCATCCATTTCATGCTGGTACCCATTAAACCATCCTTCGTCGGGCGATATGTTTGACCATCCCTGCTTTGTGCCGGTTTTTTCTACCACATAAACATCTTTAAAATTGTCTTCTACAGGATTATAGGTTTGCATCGCATTATTAGGAGACATGTTACAAATCGTACGATGGTTATTGGCATTAACTTCAATATGGTTCTTTACACCTCCGTGAACTAATTCACTGGCGAAAATATCCGCAATCGTTCCGTCTTCAAAAACAATATGCGCCATAGCATAATCCTCAACATCCTTGTAAGTGTCTTTCAGATGCCCTTCATTCCTGAAATTGGGCATACGGGTAATGGCATGTGTACGGGATGAGATTGTTTTTGGGTGGATAGGTTTACCATTCCGGGCACGACCTTCAACATGCTTCAGATAAATGGCGCCGGCTAAGGGATGACAACCTTTTCCCATCAATGAACCCCCGCCAGACAAATGCCATTGCCCATAATCAAGCGAGTGGGATCCCGAATGTGACTCTTCTGCCTGCATCCAAAGGATCTGAGCGCCCGTCTTTTCGATAATATCCCGTTCCTTCTGAATCGCTGGGGCATATACCCAGTTTTCCGCATACATAATGATTCCTTTGCTTGACTTTTCGGCATCGAGCAGACGCTCAATACTACTAAGTGCCTGCTTCAGCCCTGTTTCACGGGAGAACGTATCACCATTAAAATCTTTTGAGCCATCCCCAAAGTAACCTGTAAATGGTTTTTCTATTATTACATATTTATCATTCCTTAAAACTTCGACAGCGATAGGTTCATGTGTTACGGGTGGAGTACAAACATGAAGAACATCACAATTTTTAATCAAGGTATCCATACTTTCAAAGGCCATAATCCCTTTTTCACTGGTAAATCTCTTCAACTTACTTTGGTCTCTGGAATAAGCACCCACCACCTCAACCTTTGCGCTGGATACCCGCCTTAAAGCATCTACATGAAACCTGGCAGCGAATCCGGATCCAATGATTCCAGCCTTTAATTCTATTTTTTTCATAAATGGTTTTCCTTTTATTTAATCTTTTGAATCAGCCATTTCCAGCAATCCCTTTTCTGTTAAACTGCAACTTTTTAGTTGAAGGCAACACAAAACCATCAATCAATTTTTTTGATTGCATTTTCCTTAATACCAAGAAGGTTTGATTTTATACTACTCTTGCCTGAAAGGAAATTTGCAGCCGCTTGACCCAACCGGTATTGATACATTTCATCCACATGCATCACTTAACCCGTGTAATGTTTTAAAATTAATATTCAACGCCTTCTTTGACATCAAACCATGGATTACGACCTAGGTTACTTTTTCCTGAAGGAAGCGCCGGAACCGTTTCTGAAAAAGCTTCAAACGGAATGCTCTGATAAAATTCTCCTAAATCAGTTAAAAAAAATTTTTATGCAATAAAGATTGGAAACCTGTCATTGAGAGCAGCAACGAATCCAGATCCTATGACTCCAGCCTTTAATTCTGGTTTTTCAAAAATAATTTTCCAGATTTAATTTTTAAAATCAATCATTTTCAACAAATCATTTTCCGTAAGCGTGCCGGAATGTTTACTTCTAAGGTTTTTTATTCTTTCGGCATTTACCGATTTTGGCGGCTTAGCAACAAAAGAATTATGTAAATACCCAATAACATCTGCTATTTGCTGATCATTGAAATTATTTCCAAAGTTAGGCATGCTGCCATTAAACTTATAGAGTTGACCCTTTACCTGAACAGGACCTGTGAAACCATTTAAAAGGATCATGGCTAATTTATCCGAAGGCCCTTCCACATATTGAGAACCTTTTAATGGGGGTGCTACATCTGCAATACCTTCTCCATCAGCACCATGACAGGCAGCGCAAGTACTGCGGAAAATGATCAGTCCATTTGTTACCTTATCAACTGCAACTGATACATCGACAAAGATTGAATTTATCTTTCCTTCCCGTTTATTCGTAATCGTTTGACTCAACAGTTTGTTTAATAGTTCATCCGGGCTTTTGTTGCCATTCGATTTATTGATGAATACCTGAAAATCCTCCTCCAACCCCTTTAAACTACTTACGACCGCTTCCTGGTAAACAGCATTACCTGAATAGGTTTGAGATAATTTTGCAAGTATAGGCAAAAACGTTTCATGCGAGACAGTAGCCCATGGACCTAAAGAAATGGCCAGATAAAGGTTGATAGCCGTATCATTCCTGGCTATTAAATCAGTTACCAATACTTCCATGGGTTTAATATGGTCATTGATATTATACTTCTCTAACAGGAGCAGGGCATGTGCTGATAGCATAGCATTTCCGGAAGCCGCCACTTTTTGAAGCAATTCAAAAGACAGTGCATTTAATCCATCCAGTGTATGTAAGGCATGTATGGCAGTCACGGTATTCTTGCTATCCTGCGTTAATGCCTCCAGTTCCGGGATTACTGATTTTTGTTGCTTGTAAATCAATAATTGCTGTGCCCGATCCCTAACCCAGCCATTGGTGCTTTTTAATAGCGCAACCAACTCACTACCTGTTGCGTTACCCAGATTTGGAAGTTTACTCAGGTCTTTATTTTTATTTTTTATTCTTAATATGCGTCCGGCGCTTAAAAGCGTATCAAGCTCTTTATGAGCTATCCCGCTACGGTAATACGGCGTTGCATAAGCCCTGTGTTGCATAATCCCCCGATGCATATCCACCACATAGATGGCACCATCCGGAGCATCCAATAAATTTACAGGACGGAACCCTTCATCCGTTGAAGCAATAAATTCCCTGTCATTCCAGGCCTGTTCGGCAGTCGTTTTAAGGCTTCCAAAAGTAAGAATATTGCGTTTGACAAGATTCGCTTCCGGTTCACAAATGAAAGCGTTTAGCCTGTAATCATCCGGAAATTGATCGCCACGGTAAATTAACGGCCCGCAGGCTGCAGTAACATTGACCAACAGGCTGTCTTTATCAAGTATTCCTTTCTCAGAACCCCGGTTTACCGTTGTGGGATGTAAAGGATAAACCCTTTGGTTATCAGTCAGCATTTTGTCGATAGCCTCTGTCGGCTTAAGGTATGGATTATTAATTAAGGTATTGGGTAATACATAATCACCCGCTATCTGTATCTCATTGGAATTATAATAAAGTCGCCCGTAATTATCTTTGCTGATACCCCATTGGCCACGGAAGGAAGTGGGCTCCTTTAGCCATTTCCCGTCTTTAAGCTGATACCTGAAGTTTGAATTTGCGTTATAGATCCAATTGTCAATATTCATCATTAGTCCATTAGGCTGCGATTCCACATTCCCTCCATCTGAATACAGAGAATCAACCAGGATCTTTTTGCCTGGCTTATCGTTGTTTATTTCAACAAACCAAAGATCAGGGGGTACAGCATATAATAAACCACCGTAAACATGTGCAATAGCCCTGGGAAGTATTAAACTGTCTAAAAACACCTTAGCATGCTGCGCTATGCCATCTTTATTCAAATCCTCCAGGATGCTGATCCTTCCATTGGGTACATTCTC
>JAYVXJ010000614.1:0-4952 GCA_043785285.1 Chitinophagaceae bacterium | reverse complement strand
GGTTATACAATTTGATGGCAGCGGTGCAAATGCGGAGCTTCAGAAACACCCATTTGTTCATTCCGTTATTCCTTCCCTGAATGGAAAATTCATTTATGTTTCTGCTTTGGGTCTGGATAAAATAATGATTTACAAAGTAGGGAAGAAAGGAAAACTAACCCCGGCTAAAATGCCTTTTGAAAAGAGCCCTCCTGGTTCAGGCCCGCGGCATTTTGCCTTCCACCCCAGTGGAAAATTCGCTTACTCTGTTGAAGAGATCACGGCTTCGGTAACGTCTTTCCGCGTGGACAAATCCACGGGCGGATTAACGCCTATGGAGCATTTTAATATGGTTCCCGAAGATTATATCGGAGCAAGCACCTCCGGTGCGGATATCCATCTTTCTCCGGATGGAAAATTTTTATATGCGTCTGTAAGGGGGCTTCAGCGTATTGCTATTTATTCCATAAACCCGGAAACGGGAAAACTGACATTTGTTACCCGCGAAGATACGCATGGTGATCATCCCAGGAATTTTTGCATGGATAGAAGAGGGGAGTATGTTTTTGTGGCAAACATGAATTCGGACAATATCGTGATTTTTAAACGGGATCCGATGAATGGCAAACTTACCTATACTGATGAGGTAAAAATACCTTCTGTAGCGTGCCTCATTCAGCGGTGACGCCGGGCACGGGTCATTAAATAAAGAAAGTTATGAATATACAATACAGTTTGAACAGGAACCGGGAGGCGGTTGGGATTTTTTCTGCTGTTGCCGGAGCATTGCTTTGCTTGTTTTTCTTTCTCCTCCCGGCGATTACCCATGCCCAGTCATACGATATTTTAATAAAAAACGGGCATGTTATTGATCCGAAGAACCAGGTGGATTCTAAAATGGATGTTGCCATAAACGAAGGAAAGATCGCCAGGATTGCCGGCAATATTCCTGTCGCCCAGGGAAAGAAAGTAATAGATGCGACGGGTTTTTATGTAATTCCGGGAATCATTGATATTCACACCCATGTATTTGTAGGCAGTAAACCGGAAACTTTTGCAGATGGTTTTTCAAGTTTGTCGCCGGATGATTTTACGTTCCGTTCCGGGGTGACCACGGTGGTAGATGCAGGCACTTCCGGCTGGCGCAATTTTGCCGTTTTCAAACATCAGGTTATTGACCAGTCCAAAACCCGCGTACTTGCTTTTCTGAATATTGCAGGTTCCGGAATGAGCGGCAGTCCCGAAGAAGAGGATGTGAATGATATGGATTCACGGATGACTTCACTAACGATTAAGAAATACCCGGATATTATCGTGGGTGTGCAAATCGGCCATTACGATGGAAGTGAATGGACGCCATTTGACCGGGCTATTGAAGCAGGACGTTTATCCGAAACGCCCTTGCTGGTGGAATGTCACCTTCCGAAATTGTCGCTGGAAGATCAGCTGAACCGGATGAGACCGGGAGATATACTCACACATGCCTATGAAAAAGTTTCTGAACGAATGCCGGTTACCGATAGTCTGGGTAAAGTGCGGCCCTTCGTGCTGGACGCGCAAAAAAGAGGTATTCTCTTTGATGTGGGACATGGAGGTGCAGGGTTCTGGTTCAGTGTAGCCATACCGGCCCTGAAACAGGGACTTTTGCCTAATTCATTTGGTACGGATCTTCATCGTTTCAGTATGAATGCCGGCATGAAGAGCATACTGAATGTGATGTCCAGGTATTTAAATATGGGGATGAGCCTTGAAGATGTTATCCGGCGCGCTACCTGGTTTCCGGCTAAGTCCATCAAACGTGCGGATCTCGGACAAATATCGGAAGGCGCTGTTGCAGATGTAACCGTATTAAGTATGCAACATGGAAAATTTGGGTTTGTTGATGCGGGCGGTAACCGTTTGGATGGCGACCGTAAGCTGGATGCCGAATTGACGGTTCGTGCAGGAAAAATCGTTTACGATCTGAATGGTATTTCGGCGAAAGATGTAAAGAATCAGGATAAGTGAATTCGATAAAAATAAAATAATAAGTCATATGAAACGAAGAGATGTTCTCCGGGGATTATCCCTGCTGCCGTTAGGAACAACCATTTTCCCCTTGCAATCTGCTTTTGCGGGTTCAGGGATTCCTGCCGGTACGGGTCCCCTGGTTCCCGGGCCACAGATATTTCAATCCATTGGCGTTGAACCCCTCATCAATTGCATGGGTACATTCACCATCATCGGTGGATCTCTTGAGCGGCCTGCCGTGCGGGCTGCCATGGAAGCTGCTTCCAGGAACTTTGTGCAGTACGATGAATTGGCTTATGGAATAGGCCAGCGGCTGGCCGACCTGACCGGTGCTGAATGGGGAATGGTTTCTGCCGGATGTGCGGCCGGACTAAAGCATGTAACGGCTGCCTGCGTAACAGGAGGCAATCCGGAAAAGCTCATTCGCATTCCCGACCTGACCGGATTTGACAAAACGGAAGTTGTCATTCCCAGGTCTTCACGTAACGAATATGATCATGCGATCCGTAATATCGGGGTTAAGGTGATCGATGTGGAAACGCTGGAAGAATTCGAGAACGCCACAGGCCCGCGCACAGCCCTGATCTATCTTACGGCTGGCAGCAGGGAGCCGCTTTCATTGGAAACTATTGTACGTGTCGCTAAGCCTAAGCATATTCCTGTTTTAGTTGATGCCGCAGCCGAGGATCTTACGGTTCCCTGCATTCATCTACAGCAGGGAGCAACGATTGTGGCCTACAGCGGCGGAAAAGCGCTTTGTGGACCGCAGTGCTCAGGTATTTTGCTTGGACAGAAGGATATACTTCAATCCGCCTGGCAGGCCAGCTCTCCGCATCATGGACCTGGACGCGATAACAAAGTTGGACGTGAAGAAATGATCGGTGCACTGGCGGCTATTGAAGCGTGGGTGACATTCGATCATAAAGGACAATGGAAGAAATGGCTTTCTTATCTGGAAACCATTTCCAAAAAGTTTTCCTCCGTTGATACGGTGAAAACTTCGGTACTCGAGCCAACTGAACTTTCCAATAATAGTCCCGTGCTGGTCATGAGCTGGGATCCTGCAAAACTGAATATTACCGGGGAAGAAATGGCCGAAGAATTGGGCCGCAACAAACCCAGAATTGCACTCGCCTTCGGAAGCCGGCGCGGTGCTGCCGGTGAATCTGGTTTAACCTCCATTAGTATTACGGCAGGTCAGATGCAGCCCGGCGAGGACAAAATTGTGGCAGACCGGATTTTCGGTGTGCTTACCCAGAAGAGAAGGCCGAAGCCCACTACCATGAATGCGCCGGCAGCTAATTTGCAGGGACGCTGGGATGTAAACGTAGAATTCTATAGCAGCACGAGCCATTTTACCTGGGTATTGGAACAGGATGGCAACTGGTTACAGGGTACGCATACCGCTACCTTTTCCACACAGAATATTTTGGGCACTATAGACGGTGATCAGATCAAACTCCGGAGTCCTGAAATGCTGCCTGGGGATCATATTACCTTCACCTACACGGGTTCCATTTCAGGGGATTCCATTTCGGGCTCGATTTACCTCGTGGAATATGGAACTGCTAAATTCACCGCCAGGCGTTATAAATACCCGGAAGGTCATATGCAAATAACAGTTCCAGGCGGACCGCCATTGGCAACCTAGTATTATTTGGGTTACCTATTTACTACTTTAAAGAAACCAGGATGATAAATCAAAAGAACTTATTCAGCATCATGCCTAAACGTATACCTGCCTTCTTCCTCTTTCTATGCCTTGCACCTGTTTTTTCTTTGCAGGCGCAAAAAACAATTGATATTCTGTTAAAGGGCGGTCATGTGATTGATCCGAAAAATAAGATTGATTCCAAAATGGATGTGGCCATTAGTGGCGACAAAATAGCCCAGGTGGCTCCCGATATTCCTGCCAGCAGCGCCAAAAAAGTGGTGGATGTAACCGGATTGTATGTTACGCCAGGCATCATTGATATGCACACCCATGTATTTTATGGTACCGATCCGATTTCGTATCTCGCCAACGGACATGATGGCGTGGCTCCCGATGCGTTTTCCTTCAGGGAAGGGGTAACCACGGTGGTAGATGCGGGCTCATCAGGATGGAGGAATTTTCAGCTATTTAAAGCACAAACGATTGACAGATCCCAAACCCGGGTTCTGGCTTTTCTGAATATTGTGGGCACAGGCATGTACGGCCGGTTTGAAGAACAGGATGTAACGGATATGAATCCGGTGATGACAGCAAATATGATCAAAAAATTATTTCCGGGTATCATCGTCGGTATTAAAGCAGCTCACTATTGGGGTGATTTTACACAGGTAGATCGGGCAGTAGAAGCAGGAAATCAGGCGAATGTTCCGGTAATGGTGGACTTCGGCGAACACGATCCTCCGAATTCTATAGAAGAACTGTTTATGAAACATCTTCGTCCTGGTGATATTTTCACACATGCTTTTGCCGATGGCCCCAAAGAACGGCAAACCGTAGTGGATGATAATACCGGCAAGGTTAAACCCTTTGTATTTGAGGCGCAGAAAAGAGGAATCATTTTCGACGTAGGCCACGGCGGTGGCGCCTTTGCCTGGAAGCAGGCAATCCCGGCCATACAACAGGGTCTTTTGCCAAACACGATCAGTTCAGACTTACACACACTAAGTATGAATGGCGGAATGAAAGATATGGCCAACCTGATGTCCAAATTTCTCAACATCGGCCTTTCCATTCAGGATGTCATTTTGCGTTCCACCTGGAATCCGGCTAATGTTATCAAAAGACCTGATTTAGGTAATTTAAGTGTAGGATCTGATGCAGATGTGGCTGTATTTAATTTAAGAAAGGGGGATTTCGGATTTCTGGATGTGAAAAGAACAAAACTAAAAGGAACCCGGAAGCTGGAGGCCGAGCTAACGATCCGTGCAGGAAAAATCGTTTGGGACCTGAACGGAATCAGTGCTCCTCT
>JAYVXJ010000613.1:0-4956 GCA_043785285.1 Chitinophagaceae bacterium | reverse complement strand
TTGATAATCATGAAGCCAATGTGCTGAAAAATTTTACCTATGTTTTTTCCACCGGGAATTATATAGACTCTTTAAAATACAGCGGCAAAGTGATCATGGCAAATACGGGTAAGCCGGATAGTACCCTCCTCGTTTTGCTGCACAATAAACTGGATGATTCTGCAGTGGTAAAAGAAAGGCCCCGGTATATTACGCGATTGGACAGCTCAGGAAATTATACGTTCTATAACCTCAAATCCGGCACTTATGCCGTATATGCTTTGAAGGACGAATCCGGATCCCATACCTATACCACAAAGGCACAGATATTCGCTTTCGCAGACAGCCCCGTAGTGCTTAACAAAAGCATGAACGCGCCTGAATTGTATGCATATGCGGATACCAGCGGCGAAAAACAGATTAGAAAGCCCCTCCTCAATACCCCTCCGCCAAAACCAAAGAAAGGGGATAAGGAAAAACCAAAACACTTAGCCGTATCAGGAAATATTCCCGGAGGTTTACTGGATCTCCATGACCAGTTTGAATTCAGATTCCAGGTGCCGGTTAGATATTTCGATTCTACCAAAGTGCGTTTCACCAAAGACAGCTTTGAAATTATTACCGCTCATCATTTTGAGGAAGACAGTCTGCAAAAAAAAGTAACCCTGTTTTACAGATGGACCCCCGATACCAAATATCACCTGATCCTGGAAAAGGATTTTGCAGAAGATACCCTGGGAGAAAAACTGCTCAAAACAGATACCATTTCTTTTGCCACTAAAAAAGAAACGGATTATGGAAATCTGCTCCTGCGGTTTAAAAACCTGGACCTCAGCCGTCATCCGGTACTCCTGTTTATCCAGGGCGATAAAGTGATAAAGCATTATGTTTTTGGCAAAACCATTCGCTATAGCAATAAACTTTTTGACCCCGGGGAATATGAACTTCGCGTTCTGTACGACGATAATCAGAATGGCGTCTGGGATCCCGGGAATTTCTTTGAACACCGGCAACCGGAAAAGGTTCAGCCCATCCGGCGCAAACTCAATGTGAAAGCGAACTGGGACAATGAAGTGGATATTACTTTGTAATTTTACCCGATGCAATTTTCCTCGGCTCTGTTAGAAACGGCTGTTAATGAATTTGCCAAATTACCCGGCATCGGAAGAAAAACCGCCCTCCGGCTGGTGTTGCATTTACTCAGGCAGGATCCTTCCGCAGCACAGGGTTTTGGCGAGGTCGTCCTGAAAATGCGGCAGGAGATCCGGTTTTGCCAGCGATGCCATAATGTAGCTGATGCGGATATCTGCTCCATATGCGCCAATTCCATGCGCAGACATGATATGATCTGTGTGGTGGAAACCATCCGGGATGTTATTGCCATCGAAAGCACCCAGCAATTCAGCGGCACCTACCATGTACTCGGAGGCATCATCTCTCCACTCGACGGCATCGGGCCCGAGCAGCTTTTTATTGAATCCCTGATTGACCGGGTTCAAAAAGAAGGCGTTACTGAAATCATTTTTGCACTCAATCCGAATATCCAGGGGGATACCACCATCTATTATATCCAGAAAAAACTGGCTCCCTTTCAAGTGAAAGTCACTACCATTGCCAGGGGTATTTCCTTTGGAGGTGAACTGGAATATGCCGATGAAATGACCCTGGCCAGATCCATCAGCAACCGGCTGCCCATTGAAAGCTATGTTTCGCACCGTTAAGTAATATACGGAGACAGCTTCTCTTTCATCAGGTAAGGTCTCCTTGCCTGTCACCCTAAGAGTTTTGATATTTACGGTTTTATGCTGTAATTTTGCCCGTCAACAGGCAGATTTGTTTATTGTTCGGCCTGACACCTAAGGGATTAACTGAACTAATAAACGCCAGGGAAGTCCCCATTTTACTTTTCCCTACGTTTACAGTCCTTCTTCTTTCGCCGTCTGCCCGCATTCAGCACTCCGCCATTACGGACTTAATTTCATATTATGGAAGATATCAAATCGGCATTGGATCGTCGCATCCTCATCATTGACGGCGCTATGGGAACCATGATCCAGCGCTATCAGCTCCAGGAGGAAGACTACCGCGGTGAACGGTTCAAAGACTGGACATCGGATGTGAAAGGCAATAATGACCTGCTCTCGTTAACGCGGCCGGACATCATCAAAGAAATTCATAAACAATACCTCGAAGCTGGAGCAGATATCCTGGAAACCAACACATTCAGCAGTACGGCAATTGCCCAGGCCGATTACAATATGCAATCATTGGCCTATGAACTCAATTTTGCTTCTGCAAAAATCGCCCGCCAGGCCATTGACGAATTCACCATCAACCATCAACCATCAACCATCAACCCCAAATTCATTGCCGGAGCCATCGGCCCGATGAATAAAACCCTTTCTCTTTCTTCCGATGTCAATAACCCCGGTTTCCGCGCCGTTACTTTCGATGAAGTATCAGACGCTTATTATGAACAGGTAAAAGCCCTGGTGGAAGGAGGCGTGAACCTCCTTTTAATTGAAACCATTTTTGATACCCTAAATGCCAAAGCGGCCATATTTGCCATCAAAAAATATTTCCGCGACACAAAAAAGCCGGAACTGCCGGTGATGATCAGCGGCACAATCACCGATGCCAGCGGAAGAACACTAAGCGGCCAAACACTGGAAGCTTTCTATACTTCCATTGCACATGCCAGGCCCCTGAGCGTAGGACTTAACTGTGCTCTCGGGGCCGAACAAATGCGACCCTATATTGAGGAATTATCCGGGATTGCTGCCTGCTATACTTCGGCCTATCCAAATGCAGGGCTTCCAAATACGCTTGGAACCTATGATGAAGAGCCGGAAGAAACGGCGCATTTTCTGGAAGAATGGGCGAAAGAAGGATTTGTGAATATTGTCGGCGGCTGTTGCGGCACCACCCCGGAACATATTAAGCACATTGCGGAAAAAGTAAAAAAATTCGAACCGAGAAAATTACCCAAGGTCGAATCCGTAGTATAAATAGTTGATCATGACCGAAAAAAAAAGCATTAAACCCTTTCTCCGTTTATCCGGACTTGAACCGTTAGTCGTACGTCCGGAATCCAACTTCGTGAATATCGGTGAGCGAACTAATATCACCGGCTCCAAAAAATTTGCCCGACTCATCAGGGAAAACAGATATGAAGAAGCGCTGAGTGTTGCCCGTCAACAGGTGGAAAACGGCGCACAGATCCTCGACGTAAATATGGATGATGCGCTGCTGGATGGCGAGAAAGCCATGACCACTTTTCTTAACCTGATCCAAAGCGAACCCGATATCGCGAAGATTCCGATCATGATCGATTCTTCTAAATTCAATATCATTGAAGCGGGACTTAAATGCGTACAGGGAAAATGCATTGTCAACTCTATTTCCATGAAGGAAGGAGAAGAGAAATTCATTGAGCAGGCCATCATCTGCAAAAGCTTTGGTGCAGCAGTCGTTGTAATGGCTTTTGATGAAAAAGGTCAGGCAGATACGAAACAGCGGAAAATAGACATCTCCCACCGGGCATACGAGATCCTCACCAAACAACTGGATTTCGATCCACAGGATATTATTTTCGACCTCAACATATTTGCCATCGCTACCGGATTGGAGGAACATAATAATTACGCAGTTGATTTTATTGAAGCCGCAAAAGAAGTAAAAAAACAACAGCCCCTGGTGAAGCTCAGCGGCGGTGTGAGCAATCTGTCTTTTTCTTTCCGTGGAAATGAAGTAGTGCGGGAAGCCATGCACAGCGTGTTTCTGTATTATGCCATCAAAGCCGGATTGGGCATGGGTATTGTGAATGCGGGCCAACTCGTTATCTATGATGAAATAGAACCCGGACTCCGGGATTTATGTGAAGCCGTTATCCTGAACCGCAATAATGATAATAACGAAGCAACCGATAAACTACTGGCTTATGCAGAAACCGTAAAACGAAAAGGCAAAGAAGAAAAGAAAGATGAAAGCTGGCGGAAAACGTCCGTTGAAGAAAGATTAAAACATGCACTGATAAACGGAATCACGGATTATATTGAAGCAGATACGGAAGAAGCGCGACTGCAATATCCAAAACCCCTGGAGGTGATTGAAGGTCCGCTCATGGACGGAATGAATGTAGTCGGCGATTTATTTGGAAGCGGAAAAATGTTCCTGCCGCAGGTGGTGAAAAGTGCGCGCGTGATGAAAAAATCTGTTGCTGTACTCACGCCTTATATCGAACAGGAAAAACTGGATAAGTTTAACAGAAGGAAGGCAGCAAATATTTCGGGAGAAGATACCGAAGAAGAAAAAGGCGCTGCGAAAATATTACTCGCCACCGTTAAAGGGGATGTGCATGATATCGGAAAAAATATTGTGGGCGTAGTGCTGGGATGTAATGGATATGAAATTATAGATCTCGGGGTGATGGTATCTGCAGACCGGATTCTGGAAACCGCCATAAAAGAAAAAGTGGATATCGTAGGACTGAGCGGATTGATTACGCCATCCCTCGATGAAATGGTGCATGTGGCCAGAGAAATGAAAAGAAGAAATTTTGAATTACCGCTCATGATCGGCGGTGCTACTACTTCGCGCATGCATACCGCCATCCGCATCGCACCGGAATATGGACACGGTGTCGTCCACGTGCTGGATGCCTCCCGCAGTGTAACCGTTGCCGGAACCCTGCTTAATGAAACCCAGAAACCTACATTCCTTGAAAATCTGGGCCACGAATATCAAAAGCTCAAAGCAGATTTCGCTAATAAAAAATCCGGAAAGCAATTACTTTCTTTTAAAGAAGCGCAGGCAAACAAAACGAAAATTGACTGGCCGTCTTTTGAACCCGTAAAACCCAGTTTCTTCGGCGTAAAGGTTTTCGATAACCCGGACCTGGAAGAGATTTCAACCTATATTGACTGGCAACCGTTTTTCATTGCCTGGGAGATCCATGGAAAATTCCCGCAACTGTTG
>JAYVXJ010000612.1:0-4963 GCA_043785285.1 Chitinophagaceae bacterium | reverse complement strand
GATGATCAGAAAAACCGCTGTGTATTTACTGTCGAAACTGAGACCCGTCATGATTCCAGCCCAGATCCAGTAATTTTTTTTTGATTCAAAAATAGCGCTGCGCAGGAAGATCAGGGTTATTGTCCAGCAAAGAATTAAAGGTACATCCGGTGTGGAGATCAGGGAGAGGATGGTGATCATGAAAGTGGACAGAAGCAGGAGTAGTCCGTACCGCGCTTTGCGTAAACTCAAAAATCTTTTTGCCAGTGCATAGAAAGCCAGCACACTCAGCCAGGTTACTGTGCTGTCGGCCAGTTTAAGAACAAACACTTTTTTGCCGAAGACCGTTGTAAAAATCCGCAGGAGGTAAGCGATCATCGGCGGATGATCGTAATAGGAGAGGTCAAGGTGCTGTGCATAGAAGTCATAATAGGCATCCTGAGGCATCAGACCCATGATCCAAATAAAGATCACCCGGATAAATATAATGCAGAGGGTCAGCGAGACAA
Organism: Chitinophagaceae bacterium; assembly: GCA_043785285.1. Taxonomy (GTDB): domain Bacteria; phylum Bacteroidota; class Bacteroidia; order Chitinophagales; family Chitinophagaceae; genus Puia. The sequence goes on along the minus strand of JAYVXJ010000612.1, from coordinate 4,475 downwards.
GCGTTCTCCATTCCGGCCGTGGCGGATGAATTTTTGAGGAGACATTTGGGACTGTCATTTTTTATCGGCCAAATGCTGTCCGGATCACATTCAGTGCACCACCGGATTTGAACCATTCAATCTGTTGTTCATTGTAGGTATGGTTCACGCTGATTTCTTCGGAAGATCCATCCCTGTGATTAAGTACAACCAGGAGTGGTTGGCCTTCTGTGAAATGGATTAATCCATTAATGTCAATCACATCGTCTTCCAGTATTTTGTCGTAATCCGTTTTATTGTTGAACGTCAGCGCAAGCATGCCCTGTTTTTTGAGATTGGTTTCATGAATGCGGGCGAAAGAGCGCACGAGGATGGCCCTTACGCCCAGGTGACGCGGTTCCATAGCAGCATGTTCACGGGATGATCCTTCTCCATAATTTTCATCACCCACTACAATACTGCCTTCGCCGGCAGCTTTGTATGCTCTTGCCGTATTGGGAACTGCCCCATATTCACCGGTTAGTTGGTTTTTGACCAGGTCGGTTTGTTCATTAAAGAAATTCACAGCACCAATCAGCATATTATTGGAAATATTATCCAGGTGTCCACGGAATTTTAACCAGGGACCCGCCATGGAAATATGATCCGTTGTGCATTTACCTTTGGCTTTGATAAGCAAATGAAGTCCTTTCAAATCCACACCCTCCCAGGCTTTGAAAGGTTCGAGTAATTGAAGGCGCTGGGAATCCGGTTTTACGACTACCTGTATTTTACTACCATCCTTTGCTGCTGCCTGATATCCGGGATCATCCACAGAAAATCCTCTTGGCGGTAATTCATGACCTGTCGGTTCATCCAGTTTCACGTCTTCTCCGAGTTCATTCCGCAGGGTATCCTTCAAAGGATTAAATCTCAGGTCGCCAGCAATCGCAAAAGCCGTAACTATTTCTGGGGAAGCTACAAAAGCATGGGTGGAAGAGAGACCGTCATTGCGCCGGGCAAAATTTCTATTGAAAGAAGTGATGATGGAATTTTTCCGGGCAGGATCGTCAATATGCCTTGCCCACTGTCCGATACAAGGTCCGCATGCATTGGCAAGCACAACGCCGCCAATCTTTTCGAACGTTTTCAGGAATCCATCTTTTTCAATGGTATAGCGAACCAGTTCACTACCGGGGGTGATGGTGAATTCGGCTCTTGTTTTTAATTTTTTCTGGATAGCCTGATTGGCAATTGATGCCGAACGGCTGATATCTTCGTAAGAGGAATTGGTACAGGAGCCGATCAGGGCAACTTCCAGTTTTTCCGGCCAGTGATTTGTTTTCACAGCTTCCGCAAATTTGGAGATCGGCCACGCCAGGTCAGGTGTGAAAGGACCATTCACATGTGGTTCCAGTTCGTCCAGGTTGATTTCGATCAGTTGATCATAATAAGCAGCCGGATTGGCATATACTTCCGGATCAGGGCGAAGGTGATCCCGGATACCATCGGCAAGGGCTGCTATTTCAGCGCGACCGGTCGCTTTAAGATAATCCGACATTTTCGTATCGTAGGTAAAGATGGAGCAGGTTGCTCCGATCTCAGCACCCATATTGCAAATAGTTCCTTTACCGGTAGCGCTCAGGTTTTCGGCACCTTCTCCGAAATATTCCACGATGGCACCGGTGCCGCCTTTTACGGTGAGAATGCCCGCTACTTTTAAAATAACGTCTTTGGAAGACGTCCAGCCATTGAGGCGCCCGGTGAGTTTAATGCCAATGAGTTTAGGCATTTTCAGTTCCCAGGGCAGTCCGGCCATTACATCCACTGCATCTGCTCCGCCAACACCAATCGCAATCATACCCAAACCACCGGCATTTGGGGTATGGGAATCGGTACCGATCATCATGCCTCCGGGGAATGCATAGTTTTCCAACACCACCTGATGAATAATTCCGGCTCCGGGTTTCCAGAAGCCAATGCCGAATTTAGTAGAGATGGAAGCCAGGAAATCATACACTTCTTTATTGATGTCCAAAGCAGTGGAAAGATCCTCTTTGGCACCTACTTTTGCCTGGATAAGGTGATCGCAATGAACGGTTGAAGGAACAGCAACCCTGTCCCGGCCGCAGGTCATGAACTGCAACAGCGCCATTTGTGCCGTCGCATCCTGCATAGCCACCCGGTCTGGCGCAAAATCCACATAATCTTTCCCCCGGGTATAGTTATGCGTGTTTTCCGAGTAGAGGTGGGAGTATAAAATTTTTTCTGATAGAGTGAGTGCCTTGCCGGTGTTTTTTTTTGCCGCAGCTATTTTAGAGGGCATGCCGGCGTAAATCTTTTTAATTAAATCCAGGTCAAAAACCATGAAAAGATAATTTTATAAGTTATTCAGTAGTTAGTATTTATATGAGCTTAAGGAAATGCAAAATTACCTAAAAAATGCGTGAATGCCTAAGCGGGTACTTGCTGTTTTAATCAATTTTTTTTATTTTGCATGTCCATGAGCAGGTTTAAAGAATTCATTGAGTGGCAGGCCTTCGGGGTTTGTTCGGCTATTGGGGATCGCCTGGGAATTGCTACGTCAAGAATTCGCACCTGGTTTATTTATATCTCCTTTCTCACGATGGGTTCACCACTGATTGTATATTTTATTCTCGCTTTCTGGTTGAACATTAAAAGATATATTGGTTTGGCTAAACGGAATCCGTTAAATAGTTGACGGTTGACCGACTTTAATTGTGAATCCGTACCTGAAGTCCGTCATCTGTCATCTGTCAACTCATCACGGCTTTCCTTAATTTAATCAACTTCACCAACAACTCCTCAAGCAGGTCTAACTTTAGCATATTGGCGCCATCACTTTTTGCAACAGCGGGATTGGGGTGGGTCTCCATAAATAGCCCATCTGCTCCTGCAGCAATTGCCGCTTTGGCAATGATGCCGATGAGTTGGGGATTTCCTCCGGTAACGCCCGCCGCCTGATTCGGTTGCTGAAGGGAATGGGTGCAATCCATGACTACTGGAAATCCGAGGTCCTGCATCCACGGAATGTTCCGGTAATCAACCACCAGATCATGGTATCCGAAGGTGGTACCTCTTTCCGTGAAAATGATTTTTTCATTTCCTGCATGGAGGATTTTTTCAGCGGCAAATTTCATGGCCGGTCCACTTACGAATTGTCCTTTTTTTACGTTGATTACTTTCCCCGTTTCTGCGGCGGCAACCAAGAGGTCGGTCTGCCGGCACAAAAAGGCCGGAATCTGTAATACATCCACGAAAGCTGCTGCTGGAGAGGCTTCATCATGCGCATGGATATCCGAAGTAGTGGGAACTTTGTATTTCTGGCCGGTTTTTTGAACCAGTTCTAAGGCATGCTCGTCGCCGATGCCGGTGAAGGAAGCTGAACTGGTACGGTTGCCTTTGCGATAGGAAGCTTTAAAAATATAAGGGATACCCATTTTACTGCAGAGGGAAGAAACTTTCGAAGCTACGGTATCCAGTAATTCTTCATTTTCCACCACACAGGGCCCGGCGATGAGGAAGAAGTTGTTTTCATCATATTGCTGACCCTTGAATAGCTCTTTGAGGAAGGCTTGCATGAAAAAATTTGGATAAATATACCGAGAAAGTAGTTTGTATTTTTTTTACGGGATTAAACTATTTTTGCTTATTATAGTCAAAGAAATGTTCACTAAAAAAAAGCATATGAAGATCGCCTTGTTGTCTCTTTTTGCCCTTTTATCCCTTTCCGCCTGTAAAAAAACAACCGTGGTAAATCAGACCGTAAACCAGGCCTTCTCGGCGTTGTATACGATTAACCCGACCGATTGGGTTCAGGGAAACAATCAGAATGGGACAACTTATTTTTACACCACCCTTACTGTTAAGGAGCTGGATGCCATCATAAACAAAAGCGGCGGGGTGAACGTGTATATTTCATTTGACGGTGGAACCAATTACGAAACATTACCAGAAGTAATCGACGGGGTTGCTTATGGATCGCTTCATACTACCGGATCCGTGACCATTGATTTGCGTGGTGCAGATGGAAGTAGCCTGACAAGCGCTATTTCTACTCCTATCACCGCTAAAATTGTTTTAATAGACGCCCAACCGTTAGATTAGTATTCACCGAATACTTCCCGGAGGGTGTCCGCAATTTCTCCCAATGTACATTTTGCCTCAACGGCTTCAATAACCACGGGCATAATATTTTCTCCTGAAGCTGCTTTGTCGTTCAGGAGCTGCAGTAACTGGTCGCACTTCGCATGATCTCTCTGAGCGCGGAGTCTGGCCAGTTTTTCTGTTTGAATTATACGGATCGAATCGTCTACCCGAAAAACCGGTGTACAATTTTTTTCATCAGATTGAAATGCGTTCACTCCGACAATGATTTTTTCTTTGGTTTCCACTTCGCGCTGACAGAGGTAAGCACTTTTTGCAATCTCGTTCTGGATAAATCCTTCTTCAATAGCTTCCACACTACCTCCGTATTCATCCACTTTTTGTATTAG
>JAYVXJ010000611.1:0-4968 GCA_043785285.1 Chitinophagaceae bacterium | reverse complement strand
ATTAATATCTTCAGGCCTGAGCGGGTATTCTCCCCATATAATAACCTTCCTGCCTTTTTCACGTAGTTTGTTTGCGATTCTTGTAATGTACTCGGCATACAATCTTCCGTTACCGCCCAATACATGAGCCCGCTTTTTCTCTACCTCAGACATTCCTACATAATATGCTTCATCTGTAGAGAACAAAAAAGTTTTACTTCCCTTATTCGCATTGATCAGGTCATTCATCATACCTAATATCAATTCATCTGCTTTTGGATCAAGCACATTCAATTCATAATTTGAATTAGCAAAAGCCCGCAGGCTTTTATATTCGGGATGCTTAAGGATAAAAGCGATGTGGCCAGGCGCATCTAAAAAAGGCACCAGTTCAACATAGTATTGACGGGCATAGTCAGTGAGCTCCTGGAACTCGGCGGGCGTATATGCATAAGGTTCTACAACTGGCTTGGCTGATGGAAACTGAAAGTGGCCCTCTAATTTTATAGAGAATGTATTGATCTTGTAAAAACTGGATTGCCGGATAATACGCTTTAAGGCGTCTAAACGCTCCAGGTGATGGGCATCGTCCCAATAAATCATCCTCATATCCAGGTCGGGCCAGTCTGTAATTTCTCCGCCGGCAAAATAAGTTTTCCCATTCTCTTTCCTTAGTAATTGTATAAAACTTTGAACGCCATAAAATAATCCCTGCGGTGCATTAGCAGTAACAGTTATTGTTTCTTTATCCAGTTTTAAATGATAGGCCTGTTGCAGCAAAGCGGTACGGTTAGTATCGGTAGCCTTCCCTATTGTAACAGCGCCGGCTTTCACAATTAACCGGATAACAGTTAACCTGTTAGAAGGATGTGCACCGGTACTCAATTTGACAGTAAGGCCAAAACGCTCTTTTAGTTCAGCAATTAGACTCTGCGCAGCAGGATCAGTTTTTGATATATTAGTTCCTGCAACTATCAACCAATTTTGATCCAGTACATATTCTTGATTTGTAAAAGCAACACTTTGCGGCACAGGAAGCAATCCTGATCCGGGTTTGAATGGTACGGGATTTTGTGCATGACAATCCATCGAAATAATCAAACAACCAAAAAGTATCATTAAATAATAATGGCTTTTCATAAATTCGATACTGCCAGTTTTATTTAACTGTATTTTTAGAAATTTCCTTTTATAATTAAGTATCATTTTTAATTTATTTTTATTATTTACAATTAATATTTATTCACCCGTATTTTCGCCGGTATACATAACTTTATCCAAAATATTTAGAATGGGCTTAATTTCCAGCTTATTTTTGGAAGCATACCTTAAGGTAATCTCTTTAAGATTAGCTAGCCAGCTTTCTATTCCAACGGTTTTCTCCTGATCGAAATAACGATGTTCCAGAGTGAGGTAACCGGGTACCCGTGTTTCTGTAAAAACACCCTTCATGTCATTTATTGTTTCTTCCCGTTCATAAATAATATTTCTCGCAATCCCATTCCCAAACAGTAGAGCTTCAACCGCACCATTCGCATCTCCAGTAGCCGATTCCTGTTACAGCTGTGGTTTTAATGAATTTTCGGCGGTTGAAAGAATGTGTCATAATTGTAGTTTTAAATTGTATTAATAATTGGCTTAATTACCTGCAATCCTATTTGTTTAATGCTTTTTCTAATCCAAGTGTTGTTGTATAATATTTTGACAGCATCGCTGATATCTCCCACTCAGGCATGTTTCCTTCGCGCAGATACTGTAAATATTTTTTTACGACGAGCGAAAATTGTTGCTCGGGATCTACTTTTAAATTCCCGGGGATCACTACTCCCCATCCATTTTTACTTTTCTTTAAAGTAAGTTCAGGATAGTTGACGTTGATCTGATCCATCCCCTTCTTCACCATAGCCTGCCAGGCATCAATATTAATATTAGCTGCAGGCTCCAGGTAAAGAACAGGTTGATACTGCTGTTCATTACCTTGCCTGATCACTAGGTTGGTTTTACCGCCCCTTAATATTGAATAGTAAGTATCACTTGTCCCTTTAGGGGGCTCATATTTCCAAACAACAGATACTCTGGCATGAAGCCCTTTAATGGTATAATTCATTTCCCCATTAGCATAGACACTTAAAAGGCTGTCTTTTATATCTTTATTGAGAAAATCAGGATAAGCAGCCTCCTTTGTTACCTGCCTGAATTGCGCAGGGGTTAATATAGTTGCCCATCTCCTGGCAGTGAGCATCTTAATATCATTTTCATAATTAAGGCTTAGTTCCGGAAAACATTCCCACTGAATCAAATCTACAAGATGAGTAGTTACATCAACGATGCCTTCACCTTCCTGTTGTACATCGAAATACCAGTCAGGCCGGGTGATGGGAACACTTGATACTTCTTTGAAAAAATAATGTACGCTTTCTGAAATCATTGCAGGATTTTGCAGGGTGCCTTTTTGAAGTTCTCCAAAAAGATCCGGGAGCTGCGAAAATGCTTTTTGTAAAATATTGGTGATCTCGTATCGCAAAGTCATAATATCAAACAACAACACCTTCTTCTTTTTTGCATCTGCAAAGGCTTCTTCTAATTCATCAAAGCCGGCCTTCGAAATGGCCATTGGCTTATCTGCCAGCACATTCAATCCTGCACCCACAGACTTCTTAATATAATCGGTCTTCATTCGGTTGTTCCCGGAAATTACGACTATGTTGCCTGGCTTAATCGTCAGCATTTTCTCGAGATAGTCTGCCCCAGTATAGACCTTTTCTATCCATGCAGTTTGATTTTCCTTTCTGCCATTGTACTCGTTAATCAAAGCCAGGTAAGATTTTACTTCAGGCCCCTCCGGGGCAAATACATTCACCGTAGAGTCAACCCCTTCGTACATCGACTTTTGCAATAAAGCAGCGTGAAAATGACCAGGGGCCAATGTAATGAGCCTTACTAAAGGCAAATGTGTTGTTTCAATTTCTTTATTAGCATTGGTAGTACATCCCTGGCTGAACATAAACAGAATGATTAAATTGTGCAGTTGTGTTTTTTTAATCTGAAAGCGTCTAATATTCATTCTTTTCATTATTTTAAAATACTGGGTTACATAAATATTCTTATAGCTTTGAAGCGCTTTCTTTATTTAAATAAAGAATAGCATTGTTATGATTTCTGAGAATAGTAGATGGATATTTATCATTTATCTCATCAGTCAAAGTATGATACACGGCTTGACCCTTATTATTGCCGGGTACAATACAAAAAATATTTTTTGCATTAAGTAATGTGGCTATGGTAAGGTTGATCGCTGAAACAGGTACCTCATCAATATGTACAAAACAACCATCATTGACCTGCTGCTGCCGTGATAGCTGATCCAAGTTAACTTCTTTCACCATAAGCGGATCTTAAAAATCAGCCTCATGGGGGTCATTGAATGGAATATGCGTATTCTCCCCAATTCCCATACAGACTATAACAGCGGGATATTGACGCAAAAAAATCCGCATACCTCTTTCCTTCCAATGCAGGGTCACTTGCTTTTCCATTGATGTAATACACTTTATTAAAAGAACCCTTACCAAATATTCTTTCTTTTAGAAATTGTCCAAAACGCTGTGGTGCAGTACTCTCCCATCCTACATACTCATCCTTGTGAAAAGCATTAACCCTACTCCAATTGATTCCCTCCTCTCTTGATAAGCTGTATAGAAATTCGTTCTGCGTAGGAGGGGCTGCCGCAAAAATGATATTAACCATATCTATTTCCATCAGTAACTCTTTTATCTTTTGAGAAACCTAATAAGACGCATTGTTGCCCATTTCTCCTCTTGTTTCAAAAATTTTTACTTTTAATTTATTTGCTGTTAATTCTTTTACCTGGTTCATATCCTTTATTAAAAAAATTAAATCCTGTTATTCAAATGTTGGCTGATGGCAATTTTACCATCTTGTCTAATCGGACGCTTTCATATATAGCGCATACAATTTCAACTGATTTACGACCTTCTTCGCCGTCAACCAAAGGCGTACCGTTTGTTTCTATGGCATGGATAAAGTCTTCTATCTGCTTTTGGTGCCCCACAAAACTTATATCACTAGGATTAGATGCCCCTCCAGGCGAAATAGTATTTGGCTTTATTGTATTTCTTATATTTTCATCTTCTTTGCTTTCCTGTTCAAATTGCCATTGTATCAAATGGTCCTCTTCTATAATTGCGGTACCACTGGTACCCATTATTTCTATACGCTTAAGCGCTCCAGGGAAAACCCCGGTCGAACATACAATAGTTCCTAAAGCACCGTTCTTAAACTTTATGGCAGAAACGATGGTATCTTCTACTTCAATATTTTTATGCCTAATATTAGCAGACACAGATCGTACTGATTCAACAGGCCCCATGTACCATTGTAATAAATCTACTGAATGAATGCCCTGATTCATTAATGCCCCACCGCCATCATATTTCCATGAACCACGCCACTTAGCTGACTGGTAATATTCAGTGGTCCTGCTCCACTTTACATAGGCATCGCCCAATACCAAATCGCCAAACCGGTTTTCATTAATGGATTTTTTTAATTGAGTGCTTGCTTCATAGAAACGGGAAGGGAAGATAACGCCGGTTTTTACCCCGGTTTTTTGAGCGGCCTCAATTATTTTATCACATCTTTCAATGGTTATTTCCAGGGGCTTTTCAACCAGGCAATGCTTACCCGCTTTGATACTTGCGACTGCCGGCTCAAGATGAATTCCCGAAGGGGTACAAATACAAACGATATCTATTTCAGATCGGCTCAACATTTCATCTAAAGTTTCATAAGCAGTACAGTCATGTTGAACTGCAAATTGATCTGATTTGATTTTGTTAATACTATAGATGCCCAACAATCGGGCGTTTTTTATTTCTTCAATGGCCTTTGCATGAAAATGAGATATCATGCCTGCACCTACTATTCCAAAACCAAAAATTTTTTTTCCCATCATTAAAATTTATTGAT
>JAYVXJ010000610.1:0-4970 GCA_043785285.1 Chitinophagaceae bacterium | reverse complement strand
ACCGTTCGCAACTGCGTGCCTCAATCATGGCCATCGTTAAGAGTTGGTCCAGGAAACGGTCTTCAAAATCTCCTCCCTTACGTTGGAACGCAATCAGGTGGTTCACGTATTCATCCTTCCGTTGTTTGCCCAGCTTCAATCCGCGTTTGGTCAGTTCAGCAAGCACCATGCGAAAATGTCCCCATTCTTCTGTAACAATGGGTGCCAGATCCGCTACCAGCCTTGTGCGGTCTGAATATTTTTGAATGAGGGTGATGCAGGTAGTAGCAGCTTTCTGTTCACAGAAGGCATGATCGGTAAGTATCTCCTCAATGGAAATGCTGGCCAGGTTCACCCACCGCGGATCTGTAACCAGCTGAAGCCCAAGAATATTTTTGGTGCTACTCATCGTTTTGCAAATGTCCTAATTAAAAGGATCTTTGGACCCTAAAGATAGGGATCCTGAATTTCCTGGTAATGAGATTTGTACGTAAACTTCAAGAAAATAAATCACGGATTTCCCGAAAACAAACCTAAAAAATGAACCCCGATTTTCTCGATAAAAAACTACAGGACAGATTTCTCCGAAATGCATATCGCCGGCTGCAGTTGGCGGATGGTAAGCATGATTTCTTTTCCAATGATTATCTGGGCATTTCAAAAAACGGGTTGATTGAAACTGCACTTGCCGGAAATTCGTTTTCGCATGGATCCACAGGTTCGCGTTTGCTTGCAGGGAATTATCCGCTGGTGGAAGAAACAGAGAACCTGATCGCGGATTTTCATCAATCGCCTTCCGCACTGATCTTTAATTCTGGTTACGATGCCAATCTGGGTTTAATGTCCTGTGTGGCTGAAAGAGGGGATACTATTTTATACGATAAACGGAGCCATGCTTCCATCCGGGATGGAATCAGGCTTTCGCCTGCCCAGGCTTTTTCTTTTGCGCATAATGACCTGGAGGATCTGGAAAAGAAGTTGCAAAAAAAAACAGGCAATTGTTTTGTAGTTACCGAATCCGTTTTTTCGATGGATGGAGACATGGCCCCACTGCAGGAAATAGTTTCACTTTGCGAACGAACCGGAGCAAACCTGATTGTTGACGAAGCGCATGCTACCGGAGTTATCGGAGATCAGGGGGAAGGACTGATGCAGCGGGACGGGCTGCATCGCCGGTGTTTTGCACGCGTCCATACATTTGGTAAGGCGTTGGGATGTCATGGCGCGGCAGTCTTGTGCAGTGAGATGCTCCGGAATTACCTGATCAACTTCTCGAGGCCTTTCATCTATACCACCGCCCTGCCGCCTGCATCAGTGGCTGCGATCAAAGCATCTTATGAAATTTTTCCAACTTTGCACGCAGAAAGGAACCAGTTGAAACAACTCATTTCTTTTTTTCAAAAAAAGCACAGCATCCATATGAATTCCGGAGAGACTTTTTCATTTAAAAATTCTGTAACACCTATCCAATGCCTGATTGTACCCGGAAATGAGCAGGTAAAAGCAGTAGCCAACCACCTGGCCGCACTGCAAATGGATGTTCGCCCGATCCTGTATCCCACCGTTTCCGAAGGTGAGGAAAGACTCCGGATTGCAGTACATAGTTATAATACGATGGAAGAAGTACAGCAATTAATTTCAGGGTTAGGCAAATAAAAACCCTGGTTAAAGACCTGGGTTTGCAAGCATGGTTATTGTCGAGGTGGTGGTCTTCCGCCCGGGTTTTTAAGTGCAGCGCTGAAAAAGCCACCAAATAATCCGTCCATTCCAAATCGTACGGCAACCTGTCCGGTTTTTCCATTGAGATAAGAAGCCACTATATCCACCCGGAATATCTTAAGAATATTTTCCAGTCCCCCGAAAATTTCCACATAATTGTTATTCCGGGTTACATAAAAGGCATTTGATCCGGCTACCAGATTCCATTGGAGATTTCTTAAAAGCGGAATTTTATTGGTGATCATGCCGTTGAAATGATGTTCAATATGTCCAATGGCATAAAAAGCCGCCGTGGTACTGTTTGCATAATAAGGAGCAAGCTGGAAGCTGTTTAAATATTCGCTTGCATATAAAGTTTGGTTGCCATTAAAATGCTGATAATCCTGGATAAATAATCTCCGGGTATTGAAAAAACCACCTATACCAAAACGGTATTTAAAAATACCGCGCAGTTTCAGGTTAAGGTTATCCCAAACAGAAAATTGCCATTTGTCGTAATCCACATCAGATCCAAAAACATCCGGAATTCCTTTGTGGTAAGAAAGGGCCAGCGTGGGATACTGCGACCCGATGGCCAGCTTGTTATCCGGGAATTCAATGTAACGCTGACCGGGTTTGAATTGCAGATCAACGCCTGCGATCATTGCCTGATGCTGTAGAAAGGGCTGATTCAATTTTTCGTAAGGATAGTTGGGACTAAATGGGAGATCCTTATTTCCGAAGAATGAAAAATTGCTGGTATTGTTCAGTGGTCTTCTGTCCTCAAACAAGAGGGAACCTGTTATGCGAAGTCCATTATCAAAACGCGTTTTGTATTGAAGGGAGCCAAAGTAATTTTCATAGATCTTTAAGTAATTTTTTCTTACCATCAAGGTATAGACCTCATTAATGAGGGGTCCGATTGGATTTTCCGGATTGAACTGGCTTACTCTTTTTCCGCCGGAGAAAGACCAGGACGTGCGGCTGGCACTGCCGCCATTCATATCAAAGACCGCCTTTTTCCGGTTGAAATTGAGTGTAGCCCAGGCGTTCATTCGCGTATTGCTGAAGCCATACCGGATATGTGGAATAAACTCAATATTGTTTCCGGTGTTGAGGTTTTCTTTCGTAAAATTAACTTCTCCATTTACCAGCAACCCTTCTACGGTATTGTATTCCAGCTTTAACAATAAGGGCTCGGTTGCAAAAGATAATGGTTGAACGGGATCGAAATCAGACCTTTTTACACCATTGAGCAGAATATTTTTAATCGTAACGCGGCCTTGTTTTTTCCGGAGCGAATCAATTACGCGTTTACTGGATGCCGAATCGTGATTGCTTTTAAAAATACTGTCTTTGATCCGGTAATCTTCCATTTCTTCCGGCTCCAGTGGTACGGGCCTCAGCGAATCCCAATAGGCTAATGTTTTTTTATTGACTGCGGTATCGTATTTCACAACTACGTTGTTGAAATATTTTTTTCTGAATTTCGGACCCAGGTCATATTTGTTATAAACATTTAAAATACTTCCGGATGCGTCTATCCCTAATTTTTTAAAACTGAAATTTACAACCTGGTTCTGGGTTCTCCACACATCGCGGGTGATAGGAACCTGGATCTGTTTTATATTAAACGTATCTACAATTTCGAGTTGGTAGTCTTTTGTAAGGGTCAAATCAAGACTGTGTATACGCCAGTCGCCTTCCGTAATATTGATGGTTCCGGTAAAAAGCGGTTCAAATCTTCTTTTTGGAATAACCTGAATCTTGTTGATTTCTTTTCCGTCTTCCGTAAATGATCCCAGGTATTTATACCGGTAATAATTTAAAGCGCCGTCAGCAATCGGGGACACGTAACCGCGTGGACTCAACTGGGTAATAAATATATTCACATTATTATCGTAGAAGTTGACGAATGTGGGGAAGTTAAATCCAAATCCCTTCGTTCCGCTTTCTCTTCCGGAGATCACTTCCAGTTTGATCTTATCCGGTTTTTTAAATGAAATTTTGGTGAGGGATTCGGAGAGGTAGATGATTCCTTTTCCATCGGAATCCACGCCCAGGTCCTTGCGATCCTGATCGGTGAATGATTTACCCAGAATTTTCGAAGGAAGGCTCCGGGTCTTCAGCAGGGTTTTGATATACGCTTCGCAGGTAAAAGAATCCAGTGGATTTTCGTAAGACTTCCTTTTTTTAATGGCATGCCGGATAATTTCATATGCAGGATCTTCGGCACCGGATTTTACCACGATTTCTTTCATGGAAGTCTGTTGCAGCGATAATTGAAAATTAAGGGCAATCGGTTCATCTCCCAGATTTACTATTTTCTCCTGACGGGTATACCCTACATACTGGCAAACGATGCTATAATTACCGGCGGGCAGATTAAGGAAATACCTGCCGCTATTATTACTTGTTGTTCCTATGGAAGTGCCTTTTATAAAAACAGAAGCATATGGAAGGATGGTTCCTTTATCATCGGTAACCGTGCCGCCGATCTTCCCTGCCATAGCGGAATGAAAAATGATAATAGTAGTGAACAGAAGGGAAATGGACTGCTTCATGAACAGAAAATAATAACGAAGCTAAGCGATAGATCGTTGCTTTCCGTTACCCCTAATTTAATTTACTTCAGGTGGGGAAGAACGGAAAAAAAATCTTCTTAGGTAAGAACCCGCAAGAGCAGCAAAGCCTGCCACCAGCGCTCCGATCAGGGAGGTGATGATGATCAGCAGCAGGGAAGATCCGCCTAGTTCGAAGATATTTGCTATTTTTTCAGAAAGGATGCCACTGTTTTTGTCGTCTATCCACCAGGCAAGCACTTCCCATAAAAGAAATAAGCCGAGAAATCCGGAAAGGAAGGAGTAGACCGGTTTTTGAGGTATAGCTGCACTCACCACAAAAGCAGCGATGGTGATTCCCCACCAGGGAAGATAGAGTCCGCTGACAAAAGCGAGCAACGCGGTAACCAGAATAGAGAGAATATATTTTAACATAGAGCAGCTGCTTTACAAGGATGTGACCCGGATGATGGCTTTGACTCTTTTATCAGTTTCTTCATCTTTGCTCATCATCCATAATGGATAATATTTTCCTGTCGCCCAGTTATCAATAAAATTATCATAATAAGGACTTCCCGGATTACCGCTCTGTCCACCCGGATAAATTCCATATGCTTCTGTATTTGCTGTAAGCTGCACGATCATGCGCCAGCTGGGGCCATGATCTTCCTTGACGGCGTTGATGGCATATTTTCCTCCTGAATTCATAATGTTTAACCGGCTGAATGGATC
>JAYVXJ010000609.1:0-4976 GCA_043785285.1 Chitinophagaceae bacterium | reverse complement strand
TGAACTGTTCGATGGTAAGATCATGAAAATTTCCGGTGATCAGATTCTGTGGATTCTTTTGGGCTGAAGCTTTACAACAAAGACAGGCTTGAAAAACCGAAAGAAGTAAAAATAAAATGAAGTATCTCATATTACTTCGTTATTTGATCGTAATAAGCAGCTACCCGGACGAGCGTATTCTCTTTATCTTTACGATATTTCAATTTGTTCCTTTTAATAAATTGATGAATTTCCTTCCTGTGACTCTTTAAAACAGCAAGAAATTCATTTTTCGATTTTACCTTATGATAGCCATCCCTGGTTTTAATAAAGTAATCGCTGGTTTCAACAATAGACCACAATACGCCTTCAGCAGTGGAAAGTTCTTCTTTTATATTTTTAATCTTCCTTTTCAATACCTCTGAATTCCCTGAATACAATTGCTCATAAAATCCGGTTCTGACCGGGCTTTTGCTCAGGCTATCCGGGTCCATGCGAATAAAATGATGATCAAGTAGGGTAAAGGCCCTGATCCGTTCGCTCACCAATTGCAACCAGTAGCCCTGATCCCTGGTGATCAGTTGCTGCCTCAGATCATCGTATAAAAGAGGTACCCCATTATACTGAATGTTATCATAAGCCACGGTACCATCGTTGAAATTATTGGATAGAAAATAAGGGCTGCCGGAAGTAAAAGAAAAGGTAAAATCATTGTAAAGACGCCCATTGTAGAGCTGTGACTGATCCCCAACCTGATTAAAATAAACCGCGAGAGTATGGGAAAGGGCTGCCTGATATAAACTACTGTCCTCCCCAGCCGCCTGAGCCGATGCTGTAACTGGAGAGAAAAAGCCAGTCATTAAGTATACAGCAAACAATACACATTTCATTTGTCAGTCAGTTGGCGTAAATCGAATTTGATCTCTATTAACTTAGGTACTACGGTAAGAAAGCTCTAAAGTTAAATTTTTTTCAGGAAATAACTCTTTTTAGCCGTATTCATTCAAAAATCAGATCAATATACTTTTCCGGAAACACGCTAATTGCCATTTCTCTTTACCTTCTGATCAACAGCTTTAGGAACTCAGACTTAAAAAAAATAATACTTCACTAACGAATGAATAAGGAAAAAGGGACCGAAGCCCCTTTTTTTATACTGTACTAATTTGTTTGATCATCAATTTTGAATAGTCGCCATTGCCCTCAAAATATTAGATGCCCAGGAATATACATTGTGACCCATAATCACCCGCCTCATTTGTTTCATTTTTTGCAATTGCAGGGATTTAGGCATTTCGAGGGCTTCTTTTATAGCATCTGCCGTTTGCTCCACATCATACGGATTAATGATCAGGGCTCCGTGAAGTTCCTGAGATGCGCCCGCAAAACGACTGAGGATAAGCACGCCATCGTTTTCATTACGGGAGGCAATAAACTCCTTGGCAACCAGGTTCATGCCATCATGTAATGAAGTAACCATACATAAATCGGCACTTCTGTAATAAGGAATGATCTCTTCATGACTATGATGTCTTTTCAGAAAAAGGATTGGTTGCCAGTTTTTAGACTTAAACTTCCAGTTTATCCGGTTCACTTCGTTTTCAACGGCACTGGTAATATCTGCATAGCTTTTCAACAGGGAACGACTGGGTGCCCCAATCTGAATAAAAGTAAATTTTCCTCTGTATTCAGCATATTTTTCAAGGAACCGCTCTATTGCAAGAAATTTTTCAATCAGCCCTTTGGTATAATCTATCCTGTCTACTCCAATCCCGAGGTATTGTGCATGAAGACCATGTTGCTTCAATAATTCAGCAGGATCTTCCTTATGACCGTTGCCGTTTTCATAGTCTTTTAAGGTAAAGGAGATGCTGATCGGAAAGGGCTTTACCAGCGTAAAGTGATTCCCGATTTTCACTGAGAAATTTTCCCAAATTACTCTGGATTCCAGCGAAGCATTGACTGTTTCCAGAAAATTGTTACAATGATATTGCGTATGAAAACCGATCAGGTCCCCGCCAAGCATTCCTTTTAATAATTCTTTTTGCCATGGACAAATACCAAAAGACTCCGGGTTGGGCCAGGGAATATGCCAGAAGATGGCCACTTTGGCATCGGGCCGTTTGTCTTTAATTAATTTGGGCAATAAAGCAAAGTGATAATCCTGTACCAGAATAAAGGGTTCTTCCTGATCCTTTATCTCCTCCAATACCGCTTTCGCGTACATTTCATTTACTTCCTGGTAATAATCCCAATCCTCTTTTCTGAATATAGGTCTAGTGTGCGCTATATGACACAAAGGCCATAAACCTTCGTTTGAAAATCCATAATAATAATGATTCTCCTGCTCCTTGGAAAGCCATATTCTTCTCAGTGTATATTTACCCTCGTATGGGGGAACCTGAACTTTATCGTTCTTGTCAACCGTTTCCCTATCCGCATCTCCACTTCCCGACGCAATCCATAAACCGCCGCAGGCTTTTAATATTGGCTCCATGGCGGTAACCATCCCACTGGCCGGAACAATACATTTTATTTCTTTCCCTGCATGAACATGCATATAGGGTTCCCGGTTTGAAACCACTACCAGGATTTTGTTCTGCAGCAGTTGCTTCATTTCTTCATTCAACCGTTCGTGCGTCCAGATCGCTTCACCGGTAGTCCGGAGTTGTGCTTCTTCCTGAGCTATGGCTTTTGCTTCCTGCATTGCCTGGGCAATACCTGAAATTTCTTTATAGAGTGGTTCCAGAAAATTGATCAGCGGCCGTTTTTTAAACTGATCCGCATTTCCAAAACGCACGGCCTTTATCCATTCCACTACCCGGTTTAAAGGGGTTAAGATTCCCCACTTCACTACCAGCAGGGTAACAATGGAAATAACCAGGGCCTGCAGAAACCAGCGCACAAAATTTCTCAGCCAGATACTTTTTACAATGTTGGAAATATAATCTGCATCTGCATAAAAAATAATGGCACTTTCCGGAAGGTCATGTTGTTTTATCAGCCGGATGTATTCATAAACCTTTTTGCCGTGAATGCTAATGAGATTGCCCATGGATGAATCGGCAGAAATGGCCTGGGCAATATAATCAGTAGAATATTTAAGAAAAGGTTCCGTTGAAGGGTTGAGTGCAACAAGACTATCATTATTATAATAAACAGCCAGTCCACTAAACCTGTACTGACTGATCAGACTATCCGTAATGTTTTTAAAATGCAAACTATCTTCTTTACCCATGTGCGAAAAATGGGACTTGTAAAAAGCCTCTGCCACCTGTATGGTTTTGCTTTCCAGTTCACTGTTTAACTGCTCACGTTCTGAAGAGATCTGAAAAGCAGTTAATCCAAAAGCAACCAACCCAACAGCAGCAATAATGGAAATAATAAGGGCCAGGTTTATTTTCATAGCAATTCATTTAATAACACAATTACATTTTGCACCGTATCCAGTCTGTATTTAGCAGAAGTATCCCCTTTCCCTACCTTAATAGTAAAAGCGCTCTTATTGTTCGCCAACACGTCAAACATATCCTCATCCGTTTTGTCATCGCCTATGGATAATATATAATCATACCTGTTCTTATCGAGTAAATATTGGGTTCCTTTACCTTTATCAATTTCCTTCTTTTTGATCTCAACCACCTTATTGCCATCTGTAATTTTCAGTCCCGGTTTCCTGATTTTTTCTACCAAAGCTTCAATCAATTCCCTGGAAGCAGTAAATCCGGTTTCTTGTTCTGCATTCCGGTAATGCCATGCCAAAGAAAACCGCTTCTCTTCGATAAAGGAACCCTTGCAGATTCCGCTAAAACGATCCAGGACCGGAAAAATATCTTTTTTCCAATCCCCATTATCCTGAATCAGTTCAATCCAATCATCGTTTTCCCTGACCATTGCCCCATGTTCCGCTACGATATCTATCGGTAGATGCCCCACAAATCCATCAATTTCGAGGTACGGCCTGCCCGTAATTATCGCCACTTTAGTATTCGGAGAATCATTTAATTTGAGCAGGGATGCTAATAATTTCTTTGATGGAGTTGCCTCATGAGGCGCCATCTTATAATCTACCAGCGTTCCATCATAATCCAGTAAAATCAGTTTACTTTTCGCCTTTCTAAAATTTTCTATCAAAAAATTGTTCATTCCGTAATCCAGAAGATTTAAATTTCCTATAGCAAGAGCCCATAAAGAACCGTCCTTTTTGCTTTCTCCGGAAATGTTTTCAATTTAAATTCAGGGCAAATTTACTTAAAATATATTTTGCGCTCCGGCTGGCTGCAATCATCTCCAATTTAACCGGAATGCCGGCTTGCCTTTTATCTTTAATGCGCAGGCTGAGAATAAAGAATACCTGTATTTCCGGTTCATTCATCCTTTCACTCAATTCATTCAATTACGGGTATGTATACCTTGATCCAGCGGTTAATTTCGGCTGGATTTAATAAATGATTATTTTTAGGAGAAGGTTTAAAAATATCCTCAAATAGGCTGGAATTGTACTGATTTTGGTTGTCGCCGGAATAACAGCAACTGCTTTAGCGCGACAAAATTTAACGTATGTGGCACCTTTGAATTCTTTCAAGCGCATGACAGATGAAGAATTAACGGGTTGTCTGCATCAGAAAGATTTGTTCTTGTCTTTATAATATCTAATATGCATTTACAAATGGACAAAGAATAAATTATTCATTTAACTTCTTACCCAACTATTATTAAATGATGAATCCAGGCAACAGACTCAGCAACCTTTTCAAACAAGTATTGCTGTTTTGTGTATGGTGTCTTTATTTTTCTCTAGTAAGGGCACAAAAGGCCGCACCTTTATTTAAAGTAATCGCCTTTTACACAGCAAAGAACGACCAGGCCCATATCAGTTTTGTACACGAAGCCAATAGGTGGTTTCCTAAAATGGCAGAAAAATATCATTTCTCGTACGACTCAACCAATAACTGGAATAATCTGAATCCGGGTTTCCTTTCCCATTATCAGGTAGT
>JAYVXJ010000608.1:0-4976 GCA_043785285.1 Chitinophagaceae bacterium | reverse complement strand
GCCGTCACTCGATGCGTTTATCGCCAGTGATCGGAAGAAAAAAACAAATGATCAAATTCAAGGGAACCACGTTGTTTGCACCTGCTTTATATGATCTTTTAAATGGGATGGACGATATTAGGGATTTTGTAGCCGAAGTATATTCCAACGAAATCGGAACGGATGAGGTGCTGCTTCATCTGTTGCCGGTTCATCAATCGGAAGAAGCAGATCACCGCGTTCGTGCTTATTTGCAGGCAAAACTGCGGGTAACACCACATATCCGCTATATAACAGCCGAAGAACTTCAGCAATTGCAGTTTCCGGTAGCTGGCCGTAAAGCATTGAAATTTATTGATAAACGAATTAACCAGGGGGGGTAATGGCCAACTTTTCCTGAACCTAAAGCAAATGAGGAATGGTATGAAGCATTTTTTGGGAACCCTCTTTCTGCTGCTGGTAGCATCCGGGGGGGATGCACAATCCGCTAAGCGTATCGACAGAACCTCCTATTATCAGGCAATGCAGCAGGACAAAAAGGATCTGGTGAATAAGCAGCTGAAGCAATTGAAAAAATCGCCCCTGGAACTCCGGGAGGCATTTGAAGGAGCCTTAATTATGAAAAAAGCAGGGTTAGGCGGAAATCCCATTCAAAAACTGAATCTGTTTAAAGAAGGGCATAAAGAATTGGAAGCAGCTATTAAAAAGGAACCCGATAATGTTGAATTCAGGTTCCTGCGGCTAATGATCCAGGAAAACGCACCTGGCATCCTGGGGTATAAAGGCGACCTGACGGCAGATAGTGAATATATTAAGAAATCTTATAAAACACTACCGGATGAAGTTCAGCGTGCCATCGAAGATTACAGTAAAAAATCGAAGATTTTAAAGCTCCAGGTTTCTTAACTTCGGCCCCAGAATGGGCAAAAAAGTATTAGCGGTATTCTATACCCAGTCCGGCCAATTAGCAGATATAATAGACCATTTCACCCAGCCGCTTATGGATGCGGGCGCATCGGTGGAGAAAGTGCGCGTTTATCCCGGAACGGCCTTTCCTTTCCCCTGGACAGGAAAAGCATTTTTTGCCGTAATGCCTGATTGTGTTAACCAGGTTCCCAGACCACTGGAGCCATTTTTATTTAAAGAAGAATCCTACGACCTGATCATACTGGGTTACCAGGCCTGGTTCCTGTCTCCCAGCATTCCGGCCAACAGCCTTATGAATGACCCCCGGTTTAAAACAGTGGCCCGGAATACCCCGGTGATTACGATTACCGGTGCCCGGAATATGTGGATAAGTGCCATGGAAAAAATCAAGCCGAATTTAAAAAAGCTGGAAGCAAAACTAGTCGGAAATATTGCCCTGGTGGATCGCCATCACAATTTCGTTAGTTTCGTTACCATATTCCATTGGATGTTTAATGGGAAGAAAGACCGTTATCTGAATCTCTTTCCGAAACCAGGTGTTTCCGATGAGGATATTACCAATACAAAAGTTTTTGGAGAAGCGTTGATACCGCACTTGCAAAACAGTAACTGGCAAGGGTTGCAGGAAGAACTGGTGGATGCGGGTGGGGTTGAGATAAAGTATCCGCTGATGTTCATTGAGTCCAAGGCAAGGAAGATTTTTAAGGTTTGGGCTGGCCTCATTTCGAAACGTAAAAAAAGAACTGCCTGGCTTGTTGCATTCAAATATTATCTTTTAATTGCGCTATTTATAGCTGCCCCCTTAATCCTGACCGTAGATGCGATTTTTTTTAAACCATTTTTATCCGGGCGCATAAAAAGACAAAAACAATATTATTCAGGAGTGAATTAACCCGGTAATGAAGATGGAGTTAAAAGATGTTTATATTACAAAAACAGCAACCTATTTCCCCAACGAACCCATATCTAACGATGAGATGGAGGAGTTCCTGGGAATGATTAATAAGAACCCTTCCAAATCAAAAAGAATTGTACTTCGCAATAACGGGATAAAAAGAAGATACTATGCCCTGACCCGGGAAGGGAAACCCACGCATACGAATGCAGAGATGACGGCGCTGGCTATCCGTAAGATGCTGAATAATGATCCGGAGCAGATAAAAGCAATTGAAATGCTGGTCTGTGGTACCTCTTCACCCGATCAGATCATGCCCTCGCATGCCGTGATGGTGCATGGGGAACTTCCTGAATCCCGCTCCATGGAAGTGGTTTCGCCCTCCGGAGTTTGCTGTGCAGGAATGCATGCGCTTAAATATGCTTATATGGCCATCAAAACCGGGGATGTGCAAACGGCGGTGGCTACTGGCTCGGAACGACTTTCGGCTGCACTTAAATCTGAGATATTTGAGGATGAGGCGCAGAAAATGAAGCAATTAGAAGAGAATCCATATATCGGTTTTGAGAAAGAATTTTTACGCTGGATGTTATCGGACGGAGCTTCCTCTTTTCTTTTGTCGGATAAAAAAAACGAAACCGGGTTCAGCCTGAAAATAGAATGGATTGAAGGCATTTCCTATGCCAATGAAAAGGAAGCCTGCATGTATATGGGCAGTGAGAAACTCAAAGGCGGGAAGTTAAAAAGTTATCTGGATTATAGTCCGGAAGAAATCAGGACCCAATCCATCATGAGCATTAAACAGGATGTAAAGTTACTCAGCGAAAATATCGTACCGTTGGGTGGTCTCATGCTTACCCGGCTTTTTAGAGAAAAGGGATTGGACCCGGCTGACGTGGATTATTTTTTACCGCATATGTCCAGCGAATTTTTCCGCGCCAAAATCTTCGATCAGCTGGAAAAAAACGGAACTCCCATTCCATACGAGAAATGGGTAGTTAACCTGAGCAACCTCGGTAATGTGGGTGCTGCGTCGGTTTACTTTATGGTAGACGAGGTCTTTAAAAATCCCAATCTGAAAAAGGGACAAAAAATAGTACTGCTGGTTCCTGAAAGTTCCAGATTCTCTTATATGTATGCACTGCTTACGGTTTGCTGAAATAGGTTGATGGACGATAGATAGTTGATATATGATGGACGACCTTGGGAATCCAGGTCTCCGTCTCGTGTTAAGATGGGCTTTCCAGATAACGAATATAATATAAAGCAGACCGCATTACAGGCTCGTCCATCATCTATCAACTATCAACAAAAAAAATGCCGGATGAAAAAAGAAGAAATTCCTCAGGATCTCAGTGCACTGGGAAAAATCACCAACGAAGTTTGTTATGCGGTGGATGAAACCGGAAAGTACAGTACCGGATTAAGCAAGGGATGGGAAGTGAAGACTTCTGCACTTGATGTAGCCTGGAAAGACGTGGAGCAAAGAATTCTGGCAGCACGGCAGCGGGTACTGGATAAAGAAGCAAGTCCTCTTTTATTTTTTATGGAACTGCATGTAATGGATATACCTATTGTTGCCGCTTATACCGGATTCTGGAAATGGCAGGTAAAAAAGCACCTCAAGTATGCTGTTTTTGAAAAGCTTTCTGAATCCCGGCTACAGAAATACGCTGATCTCTTTGAAGTGAGTATCCCCGATCTAAAAACCTGGAAGACATATGAAGCTTGATTTTCAACATACCCAGGCAGCTCATTGTGAGAACGGGGTAACCACCAGCCTGCTCCGTCATCATGGTGTCAACCAGATTACCGAACCACTGGCTTTTGGTATTGGATCTGGGTTGTTTTTCATTTATATACCATTCATGAAAATCAATAACGGTCCGGCGATTGCTTTCAGAACTCAACCCGGACTGATCTTTAAAAGAACCTGCAAAGCCCTGGATATTCCCGTAGAAAGAAAGAAATTCCGGTCGAGAGAAGAAGCAGAAAAAATGTTGATGGATTGTTTGAAAGCCGGACAGCCCGTCGGTTGTCAGGTCGGTGTTTATTATCTCACCTACTTCCCCAAAGAATACCGGTTTCATTTCAATGCCCATAATCTGATCGTATACGGGAAAGAAGAAGATAACTATCTGATCAGCGATCCCGTGATGGAAATGGCAACTTCTCTGAGCAGTTATGAACTGGAAAGAGTTCGTTTTGCTAAGGGTGCATTTGCACCACGTGGCCAATTATATTATCCAAAAGAAAAACGTGCAGTTACCGATGAGCAGATGAAAAAGGCAATCCGTTCAGGTATTAAAAGAAATATCCGGCACATGCTGCACATACCCGGAAATATTGCCGGAATTCGTGGGATTCGATATACGGCGAAAAAAATCCGGGGATGGCGCGACAAACTCGGTCAGCAGAAAGCTGGCAGCTACCTGGCTCAACTGGTGAGAATGCAGGAAGAGATCGGCACAGGTGGTGGCGGATTCCGGTTTATCTATGCTGCCTTTTTGCAACAGGCACATGCCTACCACCCGCTGGATGAGTTGCTGGAAATTTCACATCAATTTACACAGGCAGGAGATATCTGGCGTTCCGCCGCAGTTCAGGCCGCCGGCATATATAAGGGCCGCATAGGAACCCAGGCTGATTTCAATACCATGAGCGATTACCTGTATGAAGCGGCAGAACTGGAGAAGCGCGCCTTTGTTGCTTTGTCCAAAATAAAGTGGCCTGCATGAGCATTCCCGCTATAGAAATTAGTGCACTCAGCTTTAGTTATCCCCGGCAGGAGGGTATTCAATTTGAAGGGCTTAACCTGGAGGTGGCTGATGGTGAGCGGTTCGGGTTATTCGGCCCCAACGGCGCAGGCAAAACTACGCTGATGAATCTGATGACCGGTCTTCTCCGGTATAAAAAAGGAAGTATCCGTTTGCTGAGTCATGAAATAAGCGATCATTCCAAATCGGTGAATAAATTATTCGGGTTTGTACCGCAGGATTTTTCTTTCTATACTGAATTAAGTCCCCGGGAAAACCTCTCTTTTTTTGGTGCCTGGTATGGCCTTGACCGTGCGCAGATCAAAAAAAGATCGGCAGCGTTACTGGACGTGTTAGGTCTCACGGATGTAGGTGACCGCATGCTGCATACCTTTTCCGGCGGCATGAAGCGCCGGGTG
>JAYVXJ010000607.1:0-15310 GCA_043785285.1 Chitinophagaceae bacterium | reverse complement strand
TGCGAAACCGGTTTTGATTGACAGCGGGTTTAGTTTTACAGAAGGCCCCGCGGTGGATAAAAAGGGGAATATTTTTTTTACTGACCAGCCTAATGATAAAATCTGGAAATACGATATAAATGGAAAGCTTTCGGTTTTTTTAGATAAAACCGGCAGGTCAAACGGAATGTATTTTGATGTAAAAGGAAATTTAATTAGTTGTGCTGATGAACACAACCAATTGTGGTCAATTGATCCGAACGGGAAGGTGACTGTTCTGGTAAAAGATTATCATGGTCTGCAGTTGAATGGCCCTAATGACCTTTGGATAGCCCCATCCGGGGGTATCTATATTACTGATCCCTATTTTCAACGCGATTATTGGGCAAGAAAAAATGCCGATCCTGCATTAGGAGGTGAAAAAGTGTATTATTTGCCGCCTAATAAAAAAGAGTTGATTAGGGTAGACGGGGAGACGGTAAAGCCGAATGGCATTGTCGGCACACCTGATGGAAAATACCTGTATGTCGCAGATATGGGTACAGGGGAAACTTACAAATATGACATTAATAAAGATGGAACGTTAAAAAACAAGCAAGTTTTCGCCAATGAAGCCTCTGACGGCATGACCATTGATAACCGAGGTAATATTTATCTTACCGGAAAAGGGGTTGCCATATATAACCAGGAAGGCAAAAAAATTGAACACATTGATATTCCTGAAAAGTGGACAGGAAATGTTTGTTTTGGTGGAAAGGATAAGCATATTTTATTTATAACTGCATCAAAATCTATATATATCATACCAACACGCGTGAAGGGAGTGGAGTAGTGCTTATGCCACTTTTTGTAAAATAATTCCTTCAAAATAGTTCAACTTTTTTAAATGATAGATTTCAACAAAGCCATTATTCAGGAACAGTGACTTATGCTGCGGGTTTGCATACATCACCCGAATGGTTCGTGGATCATGTTGCTGGCTTCTTATAATATGGGAAACAACGCTGCTCATAATGACTTCATCAAAAGGATTGAACAAAAAAATTGTGGTAATTTCTTTTGGGATTTCAAAATCGAAAGCGTCGCAATTGATAATCGTAAAATGTACAGCGGGATTTTTTTTCGAGTAAAGATGTATTGTTGTATCCGTTTCTTCGCAAAATTTTTTTGAAAAATCAATTCCGGTGATTTGCTCAAATCCATAGTCTGCTGCTACAATCATTACTCTTCCTTTTCCACATCCGATATCCAGAAATGTTTTGTTGCCGCCATACTTTACAATTTCCTGCATTTGATGCTCAAGCACATAATAATTAACCGGCATATATATGGTGGCATGCGAAATGTCAATGCCTTTTTCTTTCAGGCCCTTTAATTCATCTTCTCCAATTGTATGGATATGGTATTTTCTTTCCCCCTTGATTTCATAATAGGTAACAAATAAAGCAAGTATTGGGTTCCAATGCCAGGCGATATAGAAGAAATAACGTAAGTAGGGAATTAATTTCATATCCCGGTTATTTAACTCCTTTGGTGTTTATTGATTAGCTAACCGTAAAGATACTTTAAATGTCCATCTATGCTGCTGTTGCCGGTAAGGACGCAACTGCCGGTTGTTTATGATCACCTGGCCGCAGGTTTGTAGCAAAGAGTAACAACGCCGCAATCAAAAGATTTCAAATTTATCAGTTTAAGGTTCAATTTTTCATCCAAACCTGCAAAAATGGACAAGCCCTTACTTATAACAGTAGGATTTATAAAAAGGGTATACTCATCAATCAGATTTTGCCTGATCAGATTCGAAACGAAATTGCTGCCACCGTAAACGATGATATCTCCTCCGTTTTGTTTTTTTAAGTTTCAATACTTCTTCTGAAATGTCACCGGTTGCCAAATGGGTGTTGTGCCATACGGATTTTTCAAGTGTTTTGCTAAAAACAATTTTTAAAGTATCAGTCATCTTTCTCCACTTTTAAAAACTCGAAGGTTGGAAAAATTTCCCGTTATGGAGATGCAGGGCCTGGGCCGAAGGGATCGGTTATGGTTGCGACATTTCAGCTCGGAGAACAGGAATTTATGGCGTTAAATGGTGGTACTACATTCACTTTCTCGCCAGCCATTTCGTTTTTAGTAAACTGCAAGTCGCAGGAAGAAATAGATGAGCTATGGGAAAAACTCTCCGCAGGTGGAAAAGCAGACCAATGCGGCGGCTTAAAGACAAATATGGTGTGTCATGGCAGATCGTTCCCACTATCTTAGGCGAATTCATGCTGGATAAGGATCCGGATAAATCGAAAAGAGTCATGGAGGCCATGCTTAAAATGACTAAGATTGATATTAAGAAGTTACAGCAGGCATACGAACAAAAATAATACCTTCAACTGTCAACATTTTTCATTCCGTCCTCAAACTTTTCACCGGATTCATCAACGCGGCTTTTATAGCCTGATAACTTACTGTTAGTACTGTGATCAACATCGCGCCCAGCGCGGCGATGATGAAAATCCAGCAGGATATATCAGTTCGATACGGATACTTTTGCAGCCATTGATGTAAAAAATACCAGGCAAGGGGAATGGCTATACAGCAGGAGATGATGATCAGATTAACAAAATCTTTCGATAGCATTTGCCACAGATTAAAAACGCTGGCTCCAAGTACTTTGCGCACACCGATTTCTTTTGTGCGTTGTTCAGCTACAAAAGAGGCAAGCCCGAATAATCCCAGGCAGGAAATGAATACAGCGAGCACGGCAAAGAAGGTAGCTAAGTTTCCAATGCGCTTTTCGTCAGTAAACTTATGCGCATATTCTTCATCGGTAAATTTGTATTCGAAAGGTGAGCCTGGATTATATTTTTTGAAAACCGTTTCTATTTTTGCAAGTGCGTCATGTAGTGGTGCTGTTGGTTTAATTCGCACGGTTACCACGGTTGCCCATCCGGGATTCATGACAAAAATGCTGGGCTTTACCGGTTCATACGGAGACTCCATCACCATATCTTTTACCACGCCAACAACCGTATGTGGCGTAGTATCCCACTTGATGATCTGGCCGACAACATTTTTTAACCCGGTCAGTTTTACCGCCGCTTCATTCAATATCATGGCATTGGAATCGCCGGCAAAACTCCTGGAAAAATCACGGCCTTCCATAATCTTCCAGCCGATCGTTTTTCCAAAATCCTGCGTAACACCAACGGTGCCAAACAGGGGTAGGGAATTCGGATCCTTACCCTGCCAGCTGAAACCGATATTATTCGACCACACATCGGTAGAGGGGCTGGAGGATTCAGCCATATTCTCCGCTACACCGGTTGCGATTAAATCATTTCGAAGGGGATCGTAATGTCCGTACAGGTCAGGTGTATTCATCATTACGGTGATCAATCCTTCCCGTCTATATCCCACGGGCCTGTCTCTTGCATACTGTATTTGCCGGTATACAATGATGGTGCCGATGATCAGCGCAATCGATATGCTGAACTGGATCACTACCAGGATCTTTCTTGGCAGCGATGCAAAACGGCCGACACGGAAAGTACCTTTCAATACTTTGATGGGATCGAAACCGGACAAATAAAAAGCCGGATAACTGCCCGATATGATGCCGGTAAATAAAGTGAATGCCAGAATGGACAACCAAAACAGGAGATTGCCTCCAGGCAGATGAATTTCCTTATCGGATAAACCGTTAAAGAAGGGAAGTAATATCAAAACTAAAATGAGGGCAATGAGCAGGGCCAGAAAGGCCACTACAATGGACTCCGTAAGGAATTGTTTGATCAGTTGCAGACGTAATGAGCCCACAGTCTTGCGGATGCCCACTTCTTTTGCCCGTTTTTCACTGCGCGCTGTGGACAGATTCATGAAATTAATGCAGGCTAATAATAAAACGAATACACCTATAATTCCGAAGAGCCATACGAACTGGATGCGACCGCCGACCGGCTTGCCATTTTTAAATTCATTATGCAACCGCCAGTTGTCCATCGGTTGCAATACCAGTTCCTCCACGCCATCCTTTGCAGCATTTAAATGGATCATGGAAGCTTTTTTAATTTTTTCACTTGTTTTAGCAATACCTATGTAATCATTAACCTGCACAAAAGCCTGGAAAGAATGATTGCCCCATTCTGTCATCGCATATTTCAGCCAGGGTTCGGTGCTGATATATTTATCCCAGGGAATTAAGATTTTCATATCGTATAAGGTCGTATTGCGGGGCAGGTCTTCGTAAACACCAGTTACTTTTAAGTCTGTTTTATTATCAATTTTTATCGTTTTATTCATCGGATCAACGCTGCCAAACAAGGCTTTGGCAACGGAAACGCAGAGCAAAATAGAAGATGGATCTTTTAATCCGGGTAAACTGCCTTTCGTCATTTTCAGAGAAAACATGGCTGGAAAAGCCGGTTCCACCCACATGCCGGAGGAGCTTATTTTTTTATCGCCGACCGCCAGGATATGTCCGAAATTCCAGGAAGCCATGGTTACGGCTTTAAAATCACTGCCGTATTTAGCGCGCAGTTCATTGGCGAGAGGCATGGCAACAGCACGGCCGGTGCCGGTTTCGCCATTAAACGTTTGGGTAGTCATTACCTGGGCTAACTGCCGGTGGTTAGTATGGTAGTTGTCAAAACTCAGTTCGTCCCAGATCCACAGCGCGATTAGAATGGCTACGGCCATGCCGGTAGCCAGTCCGACGATATTAATCGCGGAATACGCTTTGCTTTTCAATAAATTTCGCCAGGCGACAGTAAAATAATTTTTTAGCATGCGGGAGTGGTATGATGGATTTTTACACGGTGGGCAAAGGTAAAGACAGTCCTTAGTTGGATTTGTTGCATGAACGTCAATAAAATAATAATAAGGAATAGCTGGTCTTGAAAAATAATAACTTGAAATCAATTATAAACGGGGTAAGTGTAGTAGCATAAAAGGCTAAATGTGCAGTTCATTTTATTTGTTTTGTAGCCAACTTTTAAATGTAAATTATGAAACCAATGAGGTGCCAGTTGCGTATATTAAATAAGCGGGTTCCTTCGTATATAAAAACATGAAAAGTAAAGGAGTTTTTTTACTGGTAACCTTATTGACTGCGGGCCTGAGTGCCACTTCCTGTAAAAAGCAAGATGATACCCGTATGCCCGTTACTCCAGAAACTGCGGATTTCGGGCCGGCTTCAAGCCGGGATAGTTTACCCGCGGATTCAACAACCATTCATTCTTATCTGGCCCTCGGAGATTCGTATACGATCGGTGCGTCGGTTCCAGTCAAAGACCGGTATTCAGTTCAGGTGGTCGGGTTGCTGAGAGCGAAGGGATATCGATTCAGTGATCCGGAGATTATTGCCACCAACGGCTGGACAACGACAAACCTGCTGGCAGCAATTCAGAATAAGACGTCTTCTGTTCCCTATACTGTTGTTAGCTTGCTAATAGGCGTTAATAACCAGTATCAGGGAGGGGGTGCCGATAATTACCGGCAGCAATTCACCACCCTCCTGAAGCAATGCATTCAATTAGCGGGCAACAAGCCTTCCCATGTAATCGTACTATCCATTCCTGATTATTCAGTTACTCCTTTTGCGAAAGAATTGAACAGAGCCAGCATAGTAGGGCAGATCAACATTTTTAATGAGATCAATTATGATGTGTCAGCCAGTTATCATACCCTTTATCTGAATGTGACCGAAGAAAGCCGCAAAGCCCTGACTAATACTTCTTTGATCGCGCCTGACGGGCTGCATTTCTCCGGTGAAGAATACGGCATCTGGGCCTCGATGCTGGGACCTTTGATGGAAAAGGCGGTTGCCAATTGATTTTTGTGGTGCGATGGGGCGAGGTTGTCCTTATCAGTAATTAACTTGTTTCTCAACGTTTCTGTCGGGTCAATGTTTTTCTGATGAACAATGGATATTTTTATGGTTTATATCCAGCTTAAATGCCCGTAGATCATGAAAAAATCATTCCTTCTACTCTTTACGTCCTGCGGTATTTTCATTTCAGGATTTTCCCAGTCTCTCAAAACGGCATCAGTCCAAAGCAATCGGATCGATGGCCATCCGGCATGGATCATGCAGGGAAATATATACGAAGTAAATGTTCGTCAGTACAGTAAGGAGGGTACGTTAAATGTCTTTGCGAAACAGTTGGATCGTCTAAAGGCAATGGGTGTGCAAACCATTTGGTTCATGCCGCTTACCCCCATCAGCAAAACAGACCGGAAGGGTTCTCTGGGTAGTTATTACGCGGTGGCAGATTATACGGCACTAAACCCTGAATTTGGTGAGATGGCCGATTGGATAAAGCTGGTTAAAACAATTCATCAAAAGGGAATGAAAGTGATTATAGACTGGGTTCCGAATCATACCGGAGCCGATAATCGCTGGCTTACGGAACATCCTGATTTTTTTGTTAAAGACAGTACCGGGAAACCAGCGATGGCTGCCGATTGGTCTGATACCCGGCAATTGGATTACCGCAACCTGGAAATGCAGGACAGCATGATCGCTGCCATGAAATTCTGGCTGAAGAAATCAGATATAGACGGGTTCCGATGTGATGTTGCCTGGAATGTGCCAGCAGCTTTCTGGGCCAGGGGCATTACACAACTTAAAAAATTGAAAAACGTATTCATGCTCGCGGAAGGAGACAACGCCTACCTGCCTAAGAGTGGTTTTGATGCGGTTTACCCCTGGCATATGTTCAACATGATGAAAAAAGTGGCGGCAGGCGAAAGGCCTGCTTCTGCATTGGATAGTTCTTATCTTGAAATCGATTCGGTTTATCCAGGAAATACAATACAGATGTATTTCACGAGCAACCACGATGAAAACAGCTGGAACAAAGCAGATTTTGGGGTGTTTCCAGGCCCGGAACATGCACCCTTTGCCGTATTTACGCAAACCATGGCAAAAGGAGTTCCGCTGATCTATAGCGGACAAGAAGAGCCTGTTCTTCGCGCACTGGCCTTTTTTGAAAAGGATCCCATCCATTTCGAACACTTTGCCAGAGCAGATTTTTATAAAACCCTGCTCAGTCTCCGTAAAAGGAATGCAGCGCTTTCTCCTGACGCTGGTTTCAAAAAGATTCCGGCAGGTGATGAAAAATCTGTATATGCTTTTGTACGGGAAAAAGCCGGTAAAAAAATATTGGTTATTCTGAATTTTTCAAATATTGAACAAAGCATCACTATAAGAGATAAATCTTTATTAGGGAATCCATACAATGTTTTTATGCATAGCACAGAATCCTTGAGCAACCGGCCCTGGATGATGGAACCCTGGGGTTATGCCATTTATGAATTCAACCCCAATATGCCGGTCAAAAAAGCAAAGAGCAGGTAACGTTTCGTTCCGGCTTAGTTTGTATCAATACAAGACCTTCCAGGATTCAAAATCCTACCATAATCTTTGCTTTTTTGTTAATTTTCTTTTATGAAATGGTAATACATGCTGCCCTGATTCAATTTAAATTTATTTTTCCGTGAATTAAATTCAATAATTACCTGGGCTGAGCCACATTTGAATTTACCCGACCCAATTGCTTCAAGTATATAAGAGGAATACCCGATAGGTTGGGTAACCAGGCGTTGGTTATTTCCTGAAGCTCCTATCATAGCCCATAGATACCTGATCCTCTATTTCCGGCTTTACATTAACCCTGGGAAGCCGATATAACACCGAGCGAGCTGATGTGATCGATCACATCGATCCCGGAATTGATCTTGATATTATAGTCATACTTACTGTAGATCAGGGAAGTGTTGGAGAACAACCTGCTGCTGAGAATATGATTCCACCGGAAAGTAACCGTCGCATTCCCATAATCAAAGCCAAAAGTATTGCCCAGGCCCAGCTTATCCTTTCCAAAATACCCGGACAGGTAGATATGATCTTTCTCACCAAGCTTGTAATTCGCCTTGATATTGGTATCGTAAAAATAAAGGCTGCTCCGGTTCGTGTTAGTATCTTTTGACAACTTGAGGAATAGGTCTGCGCGGCCATGAGCATCGGCGAGATCAGTACGATTACAAACCAAAATAATTTGATTTGTTGCATGGTAGGTGGATTGGTTACTTTGTCCATTTCCAGTTTTTTATTTCCGGCATGTCTTCACCATGTTCACAGATATATGCTTTATGATCGATCAGTTTGTCCCTGATATACTGTTTTGTGTAAGCAGCAGTTGACCCCAATTCAGGTACCCGGTCTATCACATCCCCAACCAGGTGGAACCTATCCAAATCGTTCAATACCACCATATCGAAAGGAGTTGTTGTAGTGCCCTGTCCCTTGTATCCCCTAACATGTAATTGAGCATGATTCGTGCGACGATAAGTCAACCGGTGTATAAGCAAGGGATAGCCATGAAAGGCAAAAATAATGGGTTTATTTTTCGTAAACAGGTCATCAAAATCTTTATTATTCAACCCGTGTGGATGCTCACTTTGAGGTTGGAGTGCCATTAAATCCACTATATTTATTACGCGGATTTTCAATTCCGGAAAATGTTCCCGCAGAATTTCTACCGCCGCTAAAGTTTCCAGCGTGGGCACATCGCCGCAGCATGCCATCACCACATCAGGATCCTGTCCTTTATCATTGCTTGCCCATTCCCAAATACCGAGCCCTGCTGTGCAATGTTTAATAGCCGCTTCCATATCCAGGTATTGAAGTTCAGGTTGTTTCCCGGCAACGATTACATTAATATAATTATGACTGCGCAGGCAATGATCTGTTACGGATAAAAGCGTATTGGCATCCGGTGGGAGATATATGCGGATAATGTCGGCTGTTTTATTTGCAACATGGTCAAGAAAGCCAGGGTCCTGATGACTATTGCCATTATGATCCTGCCGCCATACATGCGATGTAAGCAAATAGTTTAAAGAGGCAATCGGACGTCTCCATGGAATATTCCGGCAAACCTGCAGCCACTTTGCATGTTGATTGAACATGGAATCAATAATATGAATAAATGCTTCATAGCAGGAGAACAGACCATGTCTGCCAGTGAGTAAATAACCTTCGAGCCAACCCTGGCATAAATGTTCACTTAATACTTCCATAACCCGTCCGTCGGGTGAAATTTGATTATCGTTATCCCGTATTTCTGCAGTAGATGTACGTCCTGTAATCTCAAAAAGGTGGGTCAATCGATTTGATGCTGTTTCATCAGGGCCAAACACACGAAAATTGCGACTATCCCAATTTAACTTCATCACCTCTCTGATAAATGCGCCCATGATTAATGTGGCCTCGGCATTCGTGGTGCCTGGCTCTATAACCGGTACGGCATGATCCCTGAAATCAGGCATCTTTAAGTTATGAAGAAGCAGACCGCCATTTGCATGCGGATTAGCTCCCATACGCCTGGTTCCCTTTGGTGCCAGCTCGGCCAGATCAGTAACTAATTTTCCCTGCCCGTCAAAAAGTTCTTCAGGCTTATAACTTTTCATCCATTGCTCTAATATTTTTATATGTTCAGGCTTTGTAGCCAATTCAGCCAGCGGTACCTGGTGGGAACGCCATGTCCCTTCTATCTGTAATCCGTCAACTACTTTAGGGCCCGTCCATCCTTTTGGGGTACTAAAAATAATCATTGGCCATTGAGGACGTTTGTAAAATCCATTGCTGCGGGCATCTTCTTGTATTCGTTTTATCTCCGTTACAACTGAATCAAGCGTTGATGCCAAAAGTTGGTGGACTTCATCGGGATCTGATCCTTCCACCCAATAAACTTTGTATCCGTAACCGTTGAAAAGTTGCTCCAATTCTTCTTTTGGAATACGGGCAAGTACGGTAGGATTAGCAATTTTATAACCGTTAAGGTGCAGGATAGGTAAAACGGCTCCATCATGGACAGGGTTTAAAAATTTATTGGAATGCCAGCTTGTCGCCAGTGCTCCTGTTTCTGCTTCCCCATCACCGACAACACAGGCAACCAACAAGTCCGGATTATCGAACACGGCACCATAAGCATGAACTACCGAGTAACCCAGTTCGCCTCCTTCGTTAATAGATCCTGGTGTTTCCGGCGCTACATGACTTGGAATGCCACCTGGAAATGAAAACTGTTTGAATAATTTTTTAATACCTTGTTCATTGGGTGTGATGTCGGGATACATTTCACTATATGTTCCTTCCAGATACGTATTAGCAACCAATCCCGGACCACCATGCCCAGGGCCGGTTACATAGATCATATTCAGATCATATTTATTAATGATGCGGTTGAGATGTACGTAAATAAAGTTAAGGCCTGCTGTTGTTCCCCAATGGCCCAGGAGGCGAGGCTTTATATGTTCCAGTGTCAGGGGCTCCTTTAACAGCGGGTTATTGTACAAATAAATTTGGCCTACTGACAAATAGTTTGCAGCATGCCAGTAAGCATTCATTTTATTCAGCAATTCCGGTGGTAATGGTTTATTTGCATCCTGTACGTTTTTTGTTTCCATATAAATGTTTTTAAACTATACTATTTAAAACTTTGCAAACCGATTTTGCTATCATCAGTTCTTCGTTTGTTTGAATAACCCGGACCATTACACGACTTTTATCTGCAGAAATGATATGGCTATTTTCCTTATTTCTATTTTCATCAAATTCAATTCCAAGAAATTGCAATCCATTGCAAATCCGAGATCGGATTTCAGGTGCGCTCTCCCCGATTCCACCTGCAAATACGAGGGTGTTGAGCCCTTCAAGCACAGCAGCAAAGGAACCAATCCATTTTTTTGTTTGATAGCAAAACAGCTCAACGGCTTCAGCAGCACGGTTATCATCAAGTTGCTGTTCCAGTAAGTCCTGCATATCTGCACTTGTTTCAGATATGCCAAGTAATCCTGATTGATGGTTGATAAGATCACTGAATTGTTCAGGATTCAATCTTTCAGATTGCATCAGGAACCATGCTACACCAGGATCAAGATCTCCTGTTCGTGTTCCCATCACTAAGCCGGATGTTGGAGTAAACCCCATACTGGTATCAATGCTTTTGCCATTTTTTACAGCGGCGAGGCTGGCACCATTCCCTAAATGCGCCAATATGATTTTTCCCTTTGCTGACTCGCTTCCGGCAACACGGTTAAGTTCTTCCATAAGATAGGCATAGGAAATTCCGTGAAAACCGTAGCGTTGAATGCCCATCGCAGCATAGCGGCGCGGCAGAGGCAGGAGCTTTGCCATGTGGGGCATACCAGAATGAAAGGAGGTATCAAAACAGGCTAACTGAAGTAGTTTCGGATATCGATTATGAAACAGTTCAATCATTTCGATTTCCTGCGGCAGGTGTTCGGGGTCGTAAGCACTTATGCGGTGCATTTCATCCAGCAATTCCGGGGTTACCAGCTCCGGTTTATTATGTTTCAGGCCGTGCACTACCCGGTGTCCGACTCCGGATATTACAGATAAATCAATATGGTCATTTAACCAGTCGATCAAAAAATGGGATGCTGATGTAGAGCCAATAATGTGGTCGCCTGATTTATCTGCAACTAAATCGTGATAGGTTAATTTGGTATTGCTATATCCTATACGGTCAATTTTTCCGTATAGCTCCTTTTTTAGCTCTGCTTCTACCTTATACATTGCAAATTTAATACTTGAAGATCCGCTATTTATGGTTAAGATCTTTTTGGTTTTTAGCTTCATACATTAATTATTAGGCAGATAGTTCGTAAAAGGATTAACAGTTAGCGATGCCCTAAAACAGGTTGCCTTAAAGCGGAAAAAATATTGATCAAATGGTCAATTTAGATTTTCCTGATCTTTGTAAAGATACATGGAACAAAAATGCAAGTGGAGTTAGTTATAGCACCGTGAAAATAAAGTACGTGTAGGTAAATGATGAAAAATATTTTTACTGTACTATTATTCTCCTTTCTATTCCTTAAAGGACAATCTCAGATTTATTATTATGAATAGTTATAGATTCTACTGCAAGTGACACTTTAAAAGTGCCACGTAAGACAGCTACAGGGATAATCAGTTCTGCTGCGATACGGGAAATAATAGAACAATTCTTAATAGACTTAAAAACAGGCAAACACGAATAACGGCTACCAATAGTTTTCTATTTAGTGTCCAGGATAAGGGGTGCTCCGGCTTTGCCCATGATGATCACTTTTGCGTTTGTGGATTTAGCAACTTCCAATTGTGCCTTGATGCTCTCGTACTGCAGTTGGCGGTCCGTTAGACTTTGGCTGATGATACGCTGGTAATCAGCAATACCCTGGGCCTCTACCCGCTTGCGTTCCGCTTCCTGTTTTTCCTTCTGGAGCACGAACTGCATTTTCTGTGCATCCTGTTCGGCCGAGATCTTTTGTTCAATGCTTGTTTTAACAGCCTGGGGCAGGGTAATATTGCGGATCAAGAGCTGCTCCAGTAGCAATCCGCGCTTTTTGAAGTCGCCTTCAATATCCTTAAAAATACGCAATTGGAATTCGTCCCGTTTTGTTGAGTAAAGGGCTACCGCGTCATAATATACCGCATTATCCCGGATCTTGGTACGCGTAAGCGGTCGGACGATTTTATCATTGTAGTCAGCACCGGTGCTGCGGAGGATATCCGGAGCAGCTGAAGGTAAAACTTTATACAGAACGGTTAGGTCCATAACCACCTCCAACCCGTCAGCCGTGAGGACCCGGATCGCATCATCCCCTTCCTTAGTCCCTTCACTATGGACAGCACTCATGGTATAATTCTGGGTTCTGATATCCAGGTGTTGGACTTCCACCAGGGGATTAATGAAGTGAAGTCCGCTTGAGAGGGTATTATTCTGAACGCTGCCGAAAAGGATCTGTACGCCTACTTCTCCGGTACCGATCTGTACGATGCAGGATGATAACAAACCGAAAAATAAAAGTAGTAAGCCGCCCGTACGCAAGTAAACCGAGTAAGGTGAAAGAGCAGAAACTTTCCGATGAATCGCGATCCCAAGAATAAAAAGGATCAATCCTAAGATAATGAGAATCATAAACGTATTTAATTGGGCATAAGATAAGGAAAATTCCTTCGCCTGAGTGCGCTAAAAGCGGACGGCAGTGGAACGCAATCAGTTGTTGGCCCCTTTATGAATCGCAAACTTGGATAGCTGCAAGAGGTATCTGCCATGATATTTCAGCATTCTTAGTGTAATTATTGTGCGTAAGAAGGAAATGTTGTCATTCATGCACCTGTTGGAAATTTTCATCATAACAGGCGTTGTAAGTATGAAATCGATTGCCCTTTACGGAATATGATAAACACAGGTCATTCCAGCCGATTTGGATTGATAGTAGGGAAGGATCATGGCATTTTTTATGCCGTGAAGTACAAATAGCCGCTTAAATTTCGGATAGAGCCAATAGGACAAATCAGTTGAAAGAATTCCAATACCCGCACCGGCCATTACTTCACTCAGGTAATGTTTATCATTATACATCCTTAGGTAACCGGTAGTGGCCGCTATCAGATAACCGGCCACTCCATACCAGGCGGATTTGTTGCGGTATTCCATACGTAAGAACTCTGCACTCGCAAAAGCTTCTGTTGTATGCCCGGAAGGGAAGGATAGGTAGTCCGATCCGTCGGGACGCAGTTGATGGGTTATGGATTTAAGGGAAGAAACCGTAATATTTAAAAAAATATTGGACATTAAAAAAATAGCACTTCTGTCTAAGAAATTATGCTCACCATGAATTCCGCTTAGGTTGAGTGCATACACAACAACAGCTGGCGCAAATTGCAGATAATTATCTATTGTAGTTCGGTGATGCGGATGATCCTCCCATATTTCTTCCTGGGTATTATTGTCGATATTCCGCAATCTGGCATTATTTAAAGATATAAATCCATAAACCACCAAGGCCGTTGGAACGATGAAATGAGTTGACCGGAATAACTGCTGATGCAACACTTCTGTATCATGGTGTAAGATTGGTAAAGCAGTGTCTGTTTCAAAATGAATAGCCGGATAGGAAGAAGCGTTAAACTGCCCATGCACCGTCAGAACCAACATCGATGCCGCGCATAGTATTATCGTAAAAGCGATATGCTTAAAAAATACAGATAAAAGCCTTTTGCACATAACACTGTAGAAAAAATTTGAATGCCCCCAAATCCTTATTAATCCTTACCCAGATATTTCCCGCTAAGATCAAAAATCAAATCCTTTCCGTTAACCTCGGCTTCATAAGTTTGTTTTCCTTTTGCATCAGTAACTTTACCAGCTTCACTAATTTTAGCTCCATTAAAGTGTGCTTTAACATAAGGCGCAACGGAAGCGGGCAGACTGTTTACTGGAATTGCATTGACGATTTCCACAAAATCTCCTGAAGGAGTAAACATGGCTGAATGGTCTTCCCCGGATTTACCACCCCAGTTTGCTTCATAATTACCCTTTTCTTTTTCCCAGGTTACTTTACTTGCCTCCGGGAATTTTTTAACTAATGCCTGCTTAACTACCGATGGAACAGTAATGCTTTTTTGGGCATAAACGCCTAAGATTAAACAAATGACCATTAAGTAGGAGATGAATACTTTTTTCATATTAAGAATTTTATTTAAACACAAATATATTTTATAATTCTGTTTGCATTTTGAGGATAATGGGGAAGGGGCTTTTAAAAATGATTTTTATATTCAAACCATAATGAATTACCCTGATCTTCACGTTCAATCCCTTTTAACAAAACAATGGGAAATCACATGCATCTTCAAAGAGCAGATATGGTGTCACTTATGAATTAATCAGGCAAATGAAATCACCGTATAACTGGAAGTTGCTTATCGGATTGTTTATTGCTGGGGGACTACTTGCTTTTTTATTAAGCTTTCTATGGTAAGTGCTTTTTTAGTGTAATAATAAGATCTGCTCTGTATTAGGGTTAGGATTGTCAGGATCTTTATTTAGTTTTGTCTGTGTTAAAAAATCATTTACCATTTCTTTGTGGGTAATGAACCTGCCAAGCTCAGAGAGATAAGCAAATAATCTGTCCGTCCTTTCGCGCAGGGATGCGCCATACCTCCTTTTAACAATAAAGGGAAGTTTAAAAGAAGACAAATCAGCAAATTCCCACGGATGTATATACAGGATTAGATATCCATGATGATTCAGTATTTTTTTGCACAGATAAATATAATATTTATAAGGAAAGTTTTTAAAGGCAAGCCAAAATACAGGTATCCGAAAAACGGGCGACACGCTTACAGGTAATTCGACGATACCATCCTGAATGAAAATCTGTTTTGGTTTTTTTAAATGGCTATACCTGCCTGGTATATAGGTGGGATGAGAAGATGAATCATAGGTATATCCGGCCTGTTTGAGATCAGCAAGGTCAACTT
>JAYVXJ010000606.1:0-5009 GCA_043785285.1 Chitinophagaceae bacterium | reverse complement strand
TTCATTGGCCTGAGGCAGTTGAAAGGGCAGCCCCCAGTCGCGCAGAAATTCCACCGGCCGCAATCTTTCCAACGGTTGAAAACGCGCATCCACATATTCATACGAAAGAAAGCTTCCAAGCTCCAACCCTTTCGATGAATGTTGAAAAGAATGAAGATTCTTCAGCGTCATCCTCGTAGCATTGCCCACATCATTGCCTTTGTCAATGGTTGACAGGGTATTGACATCATACCTGCTGCGCGCCACATCAGCCGTTACGCTGGTTTCTTTGCTAACATTATAATCCGCACCCAGGGTAATGACTTGCTGCGTTTTTGGAGTAACTAAAAATTCGGCAGCCTCAAACTGTCCCTGCATACCGGTAACGCCGGGAGCAACCCATTTATAGGTGTTCCCGTTGATGCCATTGGGATCAGCAACATAGTTTCCTTTCCCAACGCCTACATCTACAAAAGAAAGATTATACAAAGTGAATGATGGCTCAGCAGAAAAAACATACACTGAATCATGCGTATACAAGCCATTTGCGGCCAGGTAAACCGTATCCACTTTTCGATATACTAGTTTTCCCGCTCCTGCCGTATCCACCGGGGCAATAGGATAGAAAGCCCGGTTCACGCTATCTCCCAATCCATTCAGAAATCTTTTTCTGCCGGCATCCAGGGTTTGGGTGATGGGGGAATTGCGCGCATCACTGTTATTAAAAGCACCCAGCCGTATCCGGAGATTTTTATTGACCTGTGCTTCATCATACAAATATAGATTCGCATTAAGGTAATACTGGTTCGAATATTCAAACTCAATCTGAATCCTGCTGTCTTTCGTGATCATGCGTTTAGGCGTAAACGTTAGTTCGGCTGTATTGTAATTGATCACATAATCCTGGTCCTCTCCTCTTTGCAGAAGTTCTCCGTTAATATATACTTTTTCTGTTCCTGCCAAAACAATAAAATAAAGTTCGTTATTCGCTCCCTTCAGGCGGTATGGTCCCTGATTGCCTTCCTGGCCCTGAAATACATTGCGGGTGAATTTTCCCTTTGCCACAGCCCCACTGATCAGGGTTTTATTCGTTACCTGATCTGATATTTTATTTACCGTTTCAAAAGATCCGCCGCGCAATCGTTTATAAAAATTCAGGAAATGGTTTTGTGTTTGACGCAGGTCTATATCACCCATGCTGAGCGCCCAGTTCTTTTTTTTGAACTGAAGATAGATGCGATCGAAATCATTCAACTCTGCTGTGGTGCCATCGGGTTGGATCGGAATATTATTGTCGGTGATGGCTGCTGCAATTTCGATACTGTCTGCCAGAAAGCCACTGATCTGTAAGTTGAGGTTAGAAGTGACTACGGCATCCTGACTATTTCCAAAAGAGATGGCTCTCCCGAAGCTTCCATTATAGGTGATGTTGCCGAAGTTGAAAAAATTATCGTCGCCCTGTTTTCCATACGTATTATAAACGGAAGGCTGAATGATGAACTTGTCCATCACTTTCTCGTAATGGAGACGCTGCACAACACCATTTAACTGATAGGGAAAAATGCGGTATTGCACATACACACTGTCGAGGTTTGGTTTCCGGATCCAGCTAAGAATAGAATGAACGTAATCGATGGTATAGAGACTATCTCCGATACCTGTGATAGAGAAAGTACCGGGTACGAGGCTGAGTGAATCCAGTTTTTGTGTAGTTGGACTGACGGGGATAAACTTTCTATGCAAATTGGAGCTGAGCTTACTGTGCTCAGGGGTGGGTTTGGCGCCGGGGCGCTGGGCCAGGGCTTTATTCAACAACCCACAGAAAATCAACCCTATAAGCAGCCCTTTCGTCAAAGAAAATGGTTTTTCTTAAAATGCGGAATCAAGGCTTTTATTGTGCTTCA
Organism: Chitinophagaceae bacterium; assembly: GCA_043785285.1. Lineage (GTDB taxonomy): Bacteria > Bacteroidota > Bacteroidia > Chitinophagales > Chitinophagaceae > Puia. The sequence goes on along the minus strand of JAYVXJ010000606.1, from coordinate 3,126 downwards.
GACGGCTTCAGCTCGTTCAGTAGTCCATTGGTGTCGAGCGCTTCTGTGCTCATCTCGAGATTTCCATCAACATCCCGCGGCCATTGATCCCGGGATCTGTCCCAATACAACTCCACGCCATTACCATCCGGATCATTCAGATAAATAGCTTCAGATACGCCGTGATCGGCCATTCCGGTGAGCGGGTATCCGGCTTCCTGGAGACGGTTAAGAATAAAAGCAAGGTCTTTCCGCGTGGGATAAACAATAGCCGTATGAAACAATCCCGCCGAATGCGGGGGAGTGGGATCTGCGTTTTTACTGTACCAGGTATTTAGTCCGATGTGATGATGATAACCGCCTGCAGAAAGAAACACCGCGCTGGAACCGTACCATTCCTTGATTTCAAAACCCAGCAGATCCTGATAGAACTTGAGGGAACGGGGAATGTCCGCCACTTTCAGGTGAACATGACCGATGTGGGTTTGAGCAGGGACGATATAATTCAACGTGATTGTTTAGGCGTTCACTAATTTACCTTGTACGTACATGTCTTCGCGAAGTTGCTTTACGCGTTCATCCGATAAATATTCATCAAAGCTGGCGAGGCGGTCAATGGCACCGGAAGGGGTAAGCTCAATCACGCGGTTGGCCACGGTTTGCAGGAAGGTATGGTCATGTGAAGTCAGCATTACCACGCCTTTGAAATTACTCATGCTTTCGTTGAACGCCTGTATGGATTCCAGATCGAGGTGATTGGTGGGTTCATCCAGCAAAACCACGTTTGGATCCTGGAGCATCATGCGACTGATCATACAGCGCACTTTTTCTCCCCCGCTTAATACGCCTACTTTCTTCATTACTTCATCCCCGCTAAACAGCATCTTCCCGAGAAACCCGCGCAGGAAAGGTTCATCCACATCGGTAACATGCGGCGGAACGTATTGCCGGAGCCAGTCCATCAGGTTCAGATTCTTATCTGTAAAAAAAGGATGATTGTCGTTCGGCAGATACGCTTTTGTAACCGTAGTTCCCCATTCAAAACGCCCGCTGTCAGCCGTTAAATTGCCTGTTACGATTTCATAAAAACTGGTCAGTGCCATGGGGTTTTTACTTACCAGGGCAACTTTATCTCCCTTATTCAGACTAAAGCTGATATCGGAAAAAAGCACGGAACCATCTTCGGCCCTTTTGCTGAGTTTTTCAACATTCAGAATCTGGTTTCCTACTTCGCGCTGTTGTTTGAAGATGATGCCCGGATAGCGGCGGTTGGAAGGCTCGATCTCTTCGATAGTGAGTTTTTCCAAAGCCTTTTTCCTGGACGTAGCCTGTTTTGATTTAGAAGCGTTAGCCGAGAACCGCGCGATGAAATCCAGCAGGGCCTGGCGTTTATCTTCTGTTTTCTTGTTCTTATCCCCCATTTGTCGCGCCATGAGCTGAGAAGATTCGTACCAGAATGTATAGTTACCCGTATAGGCTTTGATCTTCTGACGATCCACATCAGCAACATGGGTGCAGACGGCATCCAGGAAGTGACGGTCATGCGACACAACAATCACGATATTTTCATAGTCAGCCAGGAAATTCTCGAGCCAGTTGATGGTTTCCACATCGAGGTCGTTCGTTGGTTCATCCAATAAAAGGATATCCGGATTTCCGAAAATCGCCTGAGCCAGCAGCACACGCACTTTCATGGCACCGGAGAGATCTTTTACCAGCGTACTATGAAGGAATTCTTTCACGCCGAGATCACTCAAAAGTGAAGCGGCATCGCTTTCTGCCGTATAACCGCCCATTTCGCCGAACTCGCCTTCCAGTTCACCGGCGTGGATGCCATCGGCTTCCGTGAAATCGGCTTTGGCGTAAATGGTATCGCGCTCCTGCATCGTGTCCCACATTTTCCTGTACCCCATCAGCACGGTATTGAGGACAGTCTGGTTATCGAACTCAAAATGGTTTTGTTTCAGAACGGCCATGCGGAGACCGGGTGAAATTTCGATACTGCCCTTGTTTGGTTCAATTTCGCCGGAAAGGATCTTGAGGAAAGTCGATTTTCCGGCCCCATTCGCCCCGATCACCCCATAGCAATTTCCTTTGGTGAAGGACACATTCACTTCATCAAACAACACGCGTTTACCAAAAGAAAGGGTGATATTATTCGCTCTGATCATGGGTAATGATTTTTGAAGGGGCAAAGGTACGCCGCTTAGCACAAAAATTCAAGTAAAAGACAGTAGATTGCCAGCTTAAAAAGCCATTTATCCCATTAACAGTATCTAATCAGGAGCAGATCCTGTGGCTTTTTCTGCTCGCTATACCGGTAGCCCGTGTCAGCTGGACCGTTACGCAAGAAGAAGTATTCCGGGAACCCAGGAAATATTGCGAGGGCAGGACCTTTACCCGGGTTGGAATGGTATTGAGAAAGCCCGGAAATGTAACCATCAACTTCCGCGGAAATACATTCACCGGCGAAAGTGACCAGATTCATAATCCGGATATTTGTAATTGAACTTATCAGATCGCGCAGGATTCCATCAATTTTAAAAATGCCTGTATTTTCCCTGCCGATTTCGATTGGTCACTGATATTATCCGGCAAATACAAGATCAGTTCCTATGGGGACAGTTTGACCATCAGCCGGATGTACGTGGGATTTATTGTCTATTCCGATACGTATAAGTTAAAGAAGCAATAGCCACTTCTCCACTTAAGTTTAAAACCATTATTTTTGCGCGAATACGGACCGGTAGCTCAGTTGGATAGAGCAGCTGCCTTCTAAGCAGCAGGCCATTGGTTCGAATCCAATCCGGTTCACAGCCAATACCAGTAAGGATTTCAGCGAATACTGGAACCCTATTTTTTGGGGTTTAAAATAGCTTCTCCGCCATGATTCCGACAAATAGCGTATTATTTCAGCTAATGAGGCCCTCTCCTGAAATTATAAGATAACTTCATGGTTACAGGCTCCAAAACACTTATTCTAATGGTAGTTTATGTGTAAACTGAAGGGGAAATCCCCAAATTTATTAGTTTAAAAAGGAGGCTCCTTAATGGGGGCCTTTTTTTATGCCCAAATTAGATAAATGTCAAAGGATGTTTCGCGTAGCAGGTCTGTGAAAACTTTCCCGGTTTTGAAAACGGGGCGAA
>JAYVXJ010000605.1:0-5017 GCA_043785285.1 Chitinophagaceae bacterium | reverse complement strand
ATGAAATTTTTTATTGATACCGCAAACCTGGCTCAGATCAAGGAACTCAATGATCTTGGTATACTGGATGGGGTAACAACCAATCCTTCGCTGATGGCTAAAGAAGGAATCCGGGGAGAAGAAAATATCATCAAGCATTATAAAGCGATATCTGATCTGGTAAAAGGAGATGTAAGTGCTGAAGTTATTTCTACTGATTTTGAAGGTATGTTGGCAGAAGGGAAAAAGTTTTCAGCCATCAATCCCAATATAGTTGTGAAAGTGCCCATGATTAAAGAAGGTATTAAAGCCATGAAATGGTTCTCTGACAACAAGATCAGAACCAATTGTACCCTGGTTTTCTCTGCCGGTCAGGCTATACTGGCTGCAAAAGCCGGAGCGAGTTATGTTTCCCCTTTTATCGGCCGGATTGATGACAGCAATTGGGATGGCGTTCAACTGATTGAACAGATCGCCAATATTTATGCCATACAGGGCTGGGAAACAGCGATTCTGGCAGCATCTATCCGCAGTTCTTTGCATATTGTTCAATGTGCTGAAGCCGGGGCCAACGTAATTACCTCTCCGCTTGAACCTATACTCGGATTGTTGAAACATCCATTAACGGATATCGGTCTGGCTAAATTCCTCGCTGATGCCAAAGGAGCGAAATAAGAATAATTTTGGCACAATGCGTCAAGCCAATTATTTTTGCGCCACATAAACCATGAACATTTCTTTACCCATACATCATCATACCTTGCCCAACCGGTAGGCTGCTGATGTTTTGTGTAAACAATATTATTGCAGGGGCTTATCGAAAGGTAAGCCCCTGTTTTTTTGCACATTTGAAACGTAACATATGTCATCCACTAAATTAAAGATCGCCATTCAGAAATCAGGCCGCCTGTATGATGATTCCCTGAAACTCCTTAAAGACTGCGGCATTGATCTCAAGAACGGAATCAATAAATTAAAAACGGAAGCCGATAATTTTCCGATAGAAGTTTTCTTTCTCCGGGACGATGATATTCCGCAATACGTGGAAGATGCCGTTGCGGATATCGGTATTGTGGGAGAGAATGTGATTTACGAGAAGAATAAAAAAGTGGCGATTACGGAAAAACTCGGGTTTGGCAAATGTCGGTTGTCCGTGGCCGTTGGAAGAAACGAACAATATGACGGACCGGAATTTCTCCGGAATAAAAAAATAGCCACTACGTATCCTGTGCTGGTTTCTGATTTCCTTCAAAAGAAAAAAATTTCCGCCGAGATCCATGAAATCAGCGGCTCTGTGGAGATTGCTCCCGGAATTGGTTTGGCTGATGCCATCGTGGACCTGGTGAGCAGTGGGTCTACCCTGTTTATGAATGGTTTGAAAGAAGTGGAAACGATCTTACAATCCGAGGCGGTACTGATCCAGCATCCGGATCTGGATGCCGGCCGTCAGCAGATCCTGGAAAAATTATTGTTCCGGATACGGTCCGTTCGCAAAGCCCGGCACACCAAATACATCCTGCTTAATGCACCGAACGCCAAACTGAAAGAAATTATTTCTCTGTTGCCTGGTATGAAAAGTCCGACCGTATTGCCTCTTGCGGAACAAGGCTGGAGTAGCGTACATAGCGTAGTGAATGAAAATGAATTCTGGGATATCATTGAAAAATTAAAAGACGCCGGTGCACAGGGGATTCTGGTAGTGCCGATAGAAAAAATGATTTTGTAAAAAAATAAATGTCTTCCTCCATGCAGATCATTGAATACCCAGATAAGCGTGAATGGGAAAAGTTACTGGCAAGACCGCGGAAGGATACTCCTTCACTGGAAGCTGGGGTAAAAAAAATATTGCTGGAAGTGAAGCAAAACGGGGATCGGGCAGTAGATAAATATTCACTGAAATTTGATAACGTGGATCTTCCGGAAAAGTTAGTTACGGAAGCCGAATGGAATGGGGCTGAACAGGAACTGACCGAACCCTTAAAAGCGGCTATCCGGCAGGCAAAGAAAAATATTGAACGGTTTCACAGTAAACAATCGGTACCCGAAGAAGTGATGGAAACCATGCCGGGGATACGTTGCTGGAGGAAATCGGTTCCCATTGAAAAAGTCGGTTTGTATATTCCCGGAGGCACGGCACCTTTATTCTCCACGGTTCTGATGCTGGCGATTCCGGCAATGATTGCCGGATGCCGGGAGATCCTGTTATGTTCACCTCCGGGGAAAGATGGGAAACTGCATCCGGCAATTTTGTACGCTGCTTCTGTGGCGGGAGTACGGAAGATCTATAAAGTGGGCGGCGTACAAGCCATAGCCGCCATGGCTTATGGTACCGAAACCATGATGCGGGTAGATAAAATTTTTGGCCCGGGTAACCAATACGTTACCTGTGCCAAGCAATTGCTGCAGCAGGAAGGAGTGGCGATAGATATGCCGGCCGGGCCCAGTGAACTGGCGGTATACGCAGATGATACGGCCGTTCCCGGTTTTGTGGCGGCGGATCTTTTATCGCAGTGCGAGCACGGTTCGGATAGTCAGGTTATCCTGGTAGCCGCCAACAAAAAAATAGTAGAGCAGGTAATCCGTAAAATGGAGGCGCAGGTATCGGTCTTGCCGAGAAAGGATATTGCCTTGAAAGCTCTGCAGCACAGCAAAGCGATCATTATCAGTGATCCGGCGGTGGCCATGGAACTGTTGAATACGTATGCCCCCGAGCATTTGATGCTGTCTTGTAAAAATGCAGAAGACCTGGCCTTAAAAGTGAGGCATGCGGGTTCTGTTTTTATCGGAAATTTTGCTCCTGAAACAGCAGGCGATTATGCCAGCGGAACCAATCATACCCTGCCAACGAATGGCTATGCCAGAGCTTATAGTGGGGTAAGTGTAGATAGTTTTATAAAGAAGATCAGCTTTCAGCAGATCTCTGAAAAAGGACTTTCCGAAATAAGTGATACGCTGATAGAGATGGCCCGGGCGGAAGGTCTGCAGGCACACGCCGCTGCCGTGGAAATCAGACTCGGACAAATGAAAAATAATTCCCATGCCAGACATTAACCGGCTGCTCCGCGACAATATTAAAAAACTGGTGCCCTATGCATCAGCCCGGGATGAATTCAGCGGTTCCGCAACCATTTTTCTGGATGCCAACGAGAACAGTCTAGGCTCCCCAATTCCGGATCAGTACAACCGTTATCCCGATCCGCATCAGGGGAAAATCAAAGAACTGCTGAGCGGTATAAAAGGGGTACCTGCAAAGAATATTTTTCTGGGTAATGGAAGTGATGAATGTATAGATCTGTTATACCGGGCATTTTGTAATCCAGGAAAAGATAATACGATCATTAATCCGCCAACTTATGGGATGTATGAAGTAAGTGCACATATCAACGATGTAGACGTGCGGAGAGCCATGCTGACGGAAGATTTTCAACCTGACCTGGAGAAAATAGAAGCCCTCGTGGATGAAAATACGAAGATCATCTGGCTCTGTTCACCCAATAATCCAACAGGGAATGCCTTTCATAATCAAATCATTGAAATGATCCTCAATAATTTTGATGGATTGGTTGTAATTGATGAAGCTTATATTAACTTTTCCCGGCAGCAGAGTTTTATCCGGGAGCTTACGGAATATCCGAACCTGGTCGTGTTGCAAACGCTTAGTAAGGCATGGGGATTGGCCGGGCTCAGAGTAGGTACGGCTTTTGGTAGCGAAGCCATAGTTGATGTGTTGAATAGAATTAAACTGCCGTACAATATCGGTCAGCCAACTCAGGAACTGGTATTGAAAGCCCTGACAGAAACCAGCCGCGTAAATGACATGATCCGGGAAATTGTGGAGATGCGGGATTTGCTGGCAGCGGAGATCAGTCTACTGCCTTCCGTAAGAAAAGTATACCCGAGTGATGCCAATTTTTTGCTGGTAAAAATAGACGGTGCGAGGGAAGTATATGAAGCACTTTTAAGCCGGGGAATAGTAGTCAGGGACCGGAGCATGCTGGCGCTTTGCCATGATTGTTTACGGATTACCATTGGCAAAAAAGAAGAAAATGACCAGCTGCTTCAGGCATTGAGAGCTGTTGAATAAGCTGAATTGCATACTTTTACCATTCATATTAAAATCAGGTTCAAATGAAACACGCCAAAAACACAATATTTTGCATGGTCCTCCTGATGCTGGCATCATGCAATGGAAAAACAGGGGATACCCATAAAATGGATTCCACTAAGATAGTCTCAAACGACACCTTGTCTGTATCACCACCTGAATTGCCTTCCCCGGATGTAACCATAACACTTCCGCAAGGATTCAGTGCAAACATATTTGCCGGTGGATTGGGTAAAGCCCGTCATATAGCTGTAACACCCAGCGGATATGTATATGTAAAACTAGACTCAAAGAAAAATGGAAAAACCATTGTGCTGCTGAAAGATAAAAACGGCGACGGTGTGGCCGATGAAGAAGCAGCATTCGGCAACTTCACCGGAACCGGCATTGCTGTAAAAAATGGTTATTTATATGCTTCTTCCGATGAAGAGGTATACCGGTACAAATTAAAGGAAGACGGAACGGTGAGTAATCCGAATAGTCCGGAAAAAATAGTGACCGGACTCATTGCACGTAATGAACATGAAGCCAAAGCGATCAGACTGGACAATGATGGTAATCTCTATGTGAATATCGGCGCTTTCTCTAATTCCTGCCAGATAGAAGACCGTCAAACGGGTTCTCTTGGTATGAAACCCTGCCCGGTGCTGGATTCTGCCGCAGGGATATGGCAATTTAAAGCAGACAAGCTCAATCAGACTTATGCAAACGGTGTTCGATATGCTACAGGGTTAAGAAATGTAGTGGGACTGGATTGGAATTCCGTAAGCAATTCGTTATTTGTGATGCAGCATGGGCGGGATCAGCTGGGTTCTATTTTCCCTAAAATGTATAGTTCAAAACAAAATGCTGAACTTCCTGCAGAATGCATGTATGAATTACACAAGGGATCCGATGCCGGCTGGCCTTATATTTATTATGACGGGTTACAGC
>JAYVXJ010000604.1:0-15443 GCA_043785285.1 Chitinophagaceae bacterium | reverse complement strand
TTGATCCTTCCGGGAATCTTCCGGTCTGCCGTATTCTTTAAATAACATATATCCCTCACCGGGAATGGAAATAAAACTTTCACTACTAAGGTTTTGATTTTTCAGCCGGCTGGCCAGCGTATTAAAATGATAAGCGGAATCAAAATCAAAACGGTTTTGTGTCATTGAATAATGACTTACCCGTACGCTTTTCAAAGAAGTATTCCGGTACCTGGACAATAATCCAACACTCATTTCCTGGTGCTCGTTATCAATGGACATAGCAATATCCTCCATATTATAATGGGGGGAAAGCGGGATCTCCTGATAATAGAAACTTTTTCCATCGTCATACATATGAAAAAGTAAAAAATTCATATTGGTTCTGGATGAAGAAGCCATCAGCCATTCCCCATTATTGGCTAATTTTACAGGCAGGTTGTCAAAACTTTCTGCAGGGAAAGAAATAAAATCATCCTGGATAAAGGGTTGGGTAAAATAAGGGTGCTCCAGGGAAGTATGATACAGGATTTTCCAATCGGTATCAAAAAGAATGGTATGAAGTCTGGGCGATTGGGATGGCCTGAATTCAAAAGCAATCAAGAGTATTTTCGACTGATCTTCAGAACGGGTGAGCAGAAAGCTCGTGCCTGGTGCGGAGAACGCGAAACTATCTATCAACCGGCTGCTGCGTTCGAGTGTATCATTTGCCGAATACCGGTTGATGACTATTTTTGTTTTTCCTGATGCCCCTGATAAAACGAGTTGATCGAAAGTTGATTTTCCGGCAATCAGATATTCTTTAATTGTACCAGAAATAGTCAGAGCAGGAATTTCCTTTAAGAAATTCAACCGGTCATCATATGCCGCAAAACGCTGGCTTTCCAATAGAAATGCTGATTCATGCCGGCTGGACATTTTCCGGTTTTGTTCTTTTTCAATCCAGTAATAATTTCCGGATTTGCCTATTACCTGAAAAGTATTGGGAGAACGAACGTTTATATAGGAAGAATAGCTAACCCGTTGAGCAAATAAAAAGCCGGGGAAAAGCAGAAAAGGAAGGAGATAATATTTAGGTATCCGGCGCACGGTAATAAAACAGCTTCAAGTTAGCATTAATTTGAATGAGATAAGGATATGAAGTTCTTGATTTTGGTTTACGGATTTATGAACTATTCGTGAACAGGCATGTTATTGAAACAGGACAGGCCGGGAAAGTATTTAATCAATAATAGAAACGGTTTGCTAAATTGCTATTTTGGGGTTGAAAATTTTCCTGCATTAAACTGCTCAGAATGGTCTTTTGGAATAGATAGCGACTTCCAGTTTTGATCACAAATCATTTTTCCAAGGAATACAATTTGCCCCACGTGATAGGCATAATGAGTAAGCTGCCGGTTAAGGGCTTCTATTACCGAATGTTTTTCATTTCGAATGAATACGATTTTTTCCAGGTCTTCCCCAGTCAATAAATCTAATGCTTCAAACACGCAGCTCCAGCCTTCGGTCCATTTTGCCATCAATTCTTCCCTTGTTTTAAAGTCATTTTCAAATTCTTTATCCCGGTTACGCCATTTCTTTTCACCATCGGTTGTCAGAAAATCGGAGAAGCGTGATCGCATATTTCCAGAAAGGTGTTTTACGATTGTTCCGATGCTGTTACTCTGCCCGTTGAATTGCCAGAATAGTTTTTCATCCGGAACTTGCTCAAAGGTTTTTTCACCGAGTATCTTGTATTGGTTAAATTGTTTTTTTGCGCTTTCTAAATAATTATTTTGCATTATCATCTGTTTTTAAAAGGGAGATACGGATTTCGAAATATGCCAGGTCTGGTAAAGTGGAAAATAAGGGAACATTCTTTAATTGGTTCCGGCTTATATCAATTATTCTTTATGAGCGCAGATCCCTTATGGGCGGCTATATGGTCGCTTTTATCGCTTTTAATTTCATATTGCGGATCTTCCAGAGTGGCATGGTGTGTGTATCCTTTGTATTTGAAGTCCTTAACATGAATCCTGAGAATTGTTCCGGAGCTTCTGCCAGCTTCTGAATTCCAGTTAACATGGTCACCTTTTTTAAATTGATGTTTCATATGCGCTTGGGGAATGCCCGTAAGTTTTATGATAAACGCTAAGGTATAAAAATCAGGAAAGTAAAAAAACGCATTAGCCGATCAGGTCTTTACATGGCCAATAGCACGGCTACATAATGGCAAATGGCTGCCGCAAGTACCAGGGTATGCCATACAGCATGTGAATATATTCGCCTGTCCCGAATATAAAAGAAAATGCCTAAAGTATATAATCCGCCTCCTATGCAAATGAAGACTAATACGTCATAAGGTAAGTGAGTGAAGAAAGTTCGTCCACCCACAACCATAATCCATCCCATCAGCAAATAAATGATGGTGGAAACGATTTCGAATCTGCCGGTGAACCTGGCTTTAAAAACAATACCTACAACCGTGAGTCCCCATAAAACAGATAACAGGGTTATGCCAAAGGAATTATTCATATATACCAACAGGAAAGGAGTGTAGGTCCCGGCAATTAGAAAATAAATGCTGATATGGTCAAAGATCTCGAAAACCCGTTTTATAGCCGGTTCCTGGGCAAGATGATATACTGTAGAGCAGGTAAAAAGCAGTAAAAAGCAAAAGCCATATATGCCGGACCCTATTATGCCTGCTGTATTACCATGGGCGGTGGCTATTGCAGTTAAAACGGGCAGGCCGCTAACCCCAAAAAGCATTCCAAAACCATGTATGAAACCATGGAATACTTCCTGTTTACGCGTATACGTATTCATATGGGATGCTTTTTTATGACTAACGAAATTCAGCTGTAAAAGTTCTGATGGTACCAGGGAGATAAACTACCGCTGGCAACAAAGTAATCTACATTGGTCAACGGGTCGGATTAATCCGACCCGTTACAAACAACTTCACTTGTAAACCAAATCAGTCAAAAACAGATTTATTACCTGAACAAGGAGCTTTCAACCCTTAACAACCTGTTCCGGAAAAAAAAGGTAAGAGCCTTTGCAACCGCCGTAAAAGAAATTGAACCGAAATCCATACGGGAAAAATAGGCCGTACCGCCAGAACTGTGAGGGATCATTTCCTTTCTTGCCCAGCATGATTTCCTTCTTTGTCTGATTGAAGTAAAAGTTGTTTAAATTTTTTCAAATCGATCATGTCAGCTGAAGATAGCAACTCATTATTATCATATTTTGATTTGAGAAATAGCGCTCGTTTATGTTTTGGATATTTGGTTAGTATTTCGTTTATCGTTTGACCCGTGCTTTCTTCTTTTTTGAATAAAGGTGCGGCTATTGGCAGTTCAGCCTTATTCCTGGTGGTCATTTTATTTATTATGGCTTCAACTGTAGCCAGTTTGCCTGGAGGAATATGTTTTATTTTTGAAGCTTTCCCATAAAGTCCCTGCAATTGTTTTTTACTAAGGCTGCCTCTTTGTTGGTACTGTTTGTAAAGGCTTATAATAAATGATGAAACAGGATAAGCCAGAATGCATTCTTCTAATATTTCATTAATAATGTCGATTCGTGATTTTCTCTTATTCATTTATATTGATGACAGGGAGACAAATTTAATCAATGGTTTCCGATAGTCCAATTCCAACTCCTTATCAACTCATACCAATGTTTTTTACATGTATTACCAACGGATGGAATACATAGTAGCTCCAGGCAAGTCATTTTGTCCCCACCATTCAGGCGTGAAACAGCATCCTGGTAGTTTGCTGAATTTACCGATATCTCCGAGGGGTTGTAAGTAAACCTTCTTGGAATGGTACCACCGGTAACATTGCCGGGATAGACAGGAACAGGGACCAGGGCAGGAAATCCGTTTCTTCTCCAGTTGGCCCATGCTTCCTATTCATCCATATAGGTATTCAACCAATATTGCGTGTTAAGCGGGTTGAGGGCATCTCCCGGATTATAAGGATTGGCAGCAGGATAGGTGTTGATCGCTGCGTCGCTGATTCCCGGCACGGTTGCTGCCGGAAAACTTCCTTCCAGAGAGGCAATTTTTGCGATCTGCATGGCGGCTGTTACACCGGATTCGTATAAAGCGGCCGGATCTTCAGTCGTCCGGCCTCTTACAGCAGCTTCTGCTTCCAGAAAAACCGTTTCCGCATAGGTGAGAAAATAAGTGGGCGCATCGTATCTGGCAAATACATTGCGGTTAACGATTGAATACCTGTTTTGATACACGGTCCATGAATCGTTCGTGGAAACAGTAGGAAGGTCTGGCCAATTAGGTGCTTTGCTGATGTCAAAAGCGGCGCCCCTGGTTATGTCCGTTAGGCTGGCCAAGTTGTTTGGATGCCGTATTATCTCCCAGGCTGATGGGATTCGTCAGATCCGTATTGGTGGGATCGGTAGAGGCAGTTGCCATATATGAAAGCCTGGGATCGCCGGTGCTTTTTAAAAGATCGACGAGCGTCTTGATTACACGGGTGGCGTTATTGTCATACCCGTTAATGACCAAGGCAATTCCATTAACAGTAGGTGTACTTTGCGTATAGCCATTATGACTAAAGGCTTCATTATCATCATTGCTTGTCATAACACCTCCTGCCAGGGCAGCCAATACTCACTTCTTTGCATTGGCCGGATCAACCTTTACCATCCGCATTCCCGTTCGACCAGCGTACCTTTTTGCAATCCATCGGAATAAAGGATAAGGTTAGTTCCGGAATAATTTTAGCTACAAATTTGTAATCAATCAGGAAAGTAAGGGAGAAATTCTTGTAATGGAAGTCGTTTGTCAAACCGCCGCCTTATCATATTGTCCCGAACCCATGGGCACCAAGGTGGAGGTTGGCAGGGGTAATCCAGAGGTATCATATGTAATATTGCCAGCATTACCCCTGCTGTATTTAGATCCTACAATCTGTCCATAAGGAAGCCCCTGCACAGAAGAGAAACACGCAACCATCGAAGCTACCAAACTCTGCCCTGCCAATATTATTCCTTTTCAGTTTCGCCAGCTCATGCACAACCTTATAAACAATGCTCTGAAATTTTCACTAGCCTGTTTTCGTTTATCTTTTTTATTTCCAAGCATGTCAACTTTAGGAAAATGGGTTCAGTATGATGATTTTGTTAATTGCCATGGAATTTGGATAAATCAGCTTTCAAGGCACAGGATTTGAATTAAAAAAGAAAATAAAACTTTCTATATGAAACACAATCATCACGAAGAAGCAGCAAAGCATTACGAAGCAGCTGCAGAACATCACAAAAAAGCTCACAAAGCGCATCAGGAAGGGCAGGAAGATACTGCGGCTACGCATGCTCATGCTGCTCAAGGCCACCAGTCCCATGCCAGTCATCATTCTGATGAAGCAGCGAAGAAGCATGCTGAAATGAAGGGTAATAAAAAGTAGGACTATTTGCGAGTAGTCGAAATAGCCCGCCCCTCTGGGCGGGTTATTTATTTTTGTTATTGGAGCTGATCCGTTGATGATAATTTTGTACATAAAGAGTAAATTCCCTCTCAAAGACGCCTTATCTTATTTCTTTGTTTTCTACTAATCATTGTAAAGTTTATAGCGCAGGGGGTCTCACCTTGCTGTGAAATTTTTCATAGCTGAATTTACCCGGATTATTAAAAAAGCATGATGATTGCAATGAACATTCATTACGCTTATTTTCTTGCATGTTAAGCAGATGAATTTCCCATGCCGGCTAAGCCTTTATTAACATCTCATTCATTATAGGTTAACATAGGGTTTTATACCAGGAGTATACCTTTGCCGTCAATTGAAAAACTGCTTTGAAATTACTCAAAACACTGCTGGTTTGGATTATTGCACTGCAATTACTGAATATGAGTATATGCAGTGATTCTTACTGGCAATATTTTCATGAGGATCATTTCAGCAACAGTTCTGATAAACAGACCGATCCTACAGAAACTATCGTAGAATGGCTGGTGGAAATGAAAATGGGTCAGCAAGATGCCTTTTCATATAACTATAATAATATAGATTCTAAAACTACAGTGAAAGTCACAGGCTGGCAGATTGATCTTGAAAATCATTATCAGCAGGTTGTACCAAATATTTCTGAAACTGTTAAGATATATTTCCCGGAACTTTTTTCGAAACTTCAAACGACCGCGCCGGAGATCCTGACTCCACCTCCGGATCAGGCTTAACATATCATCCCTTTAGTACTTAGCACACGGATTAACGAATCCGGATGACTTTAGCTGCTTTTTGCGGCAGTTGGCTTTATGCACTATTTCTTTACTTTTTTAAAGAAAGCAATTTCTCAATATTTGGTATTATGGATAAGACCTTAAAGAAAATCATTGCATTTTCTCTTAAGAATAAATATTTTATTCTTTTTGCAACCGTTATACTGATCGTATACGGGGCTCTCACATTCCGGAATATGTCCATTGAGGCGTTTCCCGATGTAACCAATACCGAGATCACCATCATTACCCAGTGGCCTGGAAGAAGCGCAGAAGAGGTGGAAAAATTCGTAACCATCCCTATTGAAATTGCGCTAAACTCTGTACAAAAAAAGACCAGCCTCAGATCAACGAGCGTATTTGGCCTTTCCATGGTCAAGCTCATCTTTGAAGATGAGGTACAGGATAGTTACGCACGCATGCAGGTAAATAATATGCTTGTAAATGTGACCCTGCCTGATAATATTAGCCCTGGGATTCAACCTCCTACGGGTCCCACAGGAGAAATTTTCAGATATACACTAGAGAGTTTCATCGGCCGAGATCCGAGGGAACTGAAAACCATTCAGGATTGGCAGGTTGACAGACAAATACGTGCTGTACCAGGGATTGCAGACGTAGTCAGTTTTGGCGGAATGGTAAAAGCCTACGAAATAAGAGTAAGTCCACTACAATTAAACTCACTCGGTATTTCCGAACTTGATGTATACAACGCTGTAAGCAAAAGCAATATCAATATCGGAGGAGATGTGATAGTTGACAATTCGCAGGCTTATGTGGTTCGCGGGATCGGACTACTCAATAACATCAATGAGATCCGGAATATTATCATTCAAAATATAAATGGAATTCCGGTACTTATAAAAGATGTTGCTGATGTGCAGATCTCTAATCAGCCAAGGCTGGGGCAGGTAGGCCGCTCAGATGCTATTATCATTAACGGAAAAAGAACGGTTAAGGACAGCAGCGATGCAGTGGAAGCTATTGTACTGATGCGCAAAGGAGAGAATGCAGCCCAAGTGATCAAAGCGCTAAAAAGCAAAATTGAATCTATTAATACCAAGGTCCTTCCTCGGGATACCCAAATCGTTCCCTATTATAACCGGGAAGATCTAATAAGTTATGCAACACATACCGTCCTTCATAATCTGGTGGAAGGTATTATACTGGTTACCCTGCTGGTCTCCCTATTCATGTTCAATTGGCGCACCACACTTATTGTTTCTGTAATCATTCCTATTGCTTTACTGTTTTCTTTTATCTGTCTGCATCTGATGGGTATGTCGGCAAATCTTTTATCACTGGGTGCCGTTGATTTTGGTATTATCATAGATGGGGCGGTCGTAATGGTTGAAGGAATGTTTGTTGTCCTGGATCAGAAAGCCATTGGCGTGGGGATGGACAGGTTCAATAAACTCAGTAAAATGGGGTTGATTAAGAATAAGGGAGGTGAACTGGGAAAAGCCATATTTTTTGCAAAGCTTATTATAATTACAGGCCTGCTTCCCATATTTGCTTTTCAGAAAGTGGAAGGAAAAATGTTTTCTCCCCTTGCCTATACCCTGGGGTTTGCCTTGCTCGGGGCACTTATTACAACCCTTACCCTGGTGCCCGTGCTAATCAATATGCTGCTGCGTAAAAATGTCCACGAAAAGCACAATTCCATCCAGCATTTTCTCACCAAAATAATGTTGTTTGGATTTCAATATAATTACAAGCGCAGAAAACTGGTGATTATATCTTCAGCGTTGATGATTGTGCTCGGTCTTTTTGCCTTTAAATTATTGGGAAGTGAGTTTTTGCCTGAACTCGATGAAGGGGCCATCTGGATACGTGCTCAGCTTCCTTACAGTGTTTCTCTCAAAAAATCCAGCGAAGTGGCCAGTCAGATCAGAGGAATGATTATGGAATTCCCACAGGTAAAAAACGTGGCCTCTCAAACAGGAAGACCTGATGATGGCACCGATGTAACAGGATTCTACAACAATGAATTCGATGTGATTCTTTATCCTGAAGATGAGTGGAAGCACGAGATTTCCAAAGAGGAACTGATCAACAGAATGCAGAAAAGAATTTCCGTGATACCCGGTATTGACCTGAACTTCTCCCAACCCATCAGTGATAATGTAGAGGAAGCGGTTTCCGGTGTTAAAGGCTCCATCTGTGTTAAGGTATACGGGGATTCACTGGATTATATGGAGAAAAAGGTGACTGAGGTATACAATGTGCTGAAAAATGTAAGAGGCATTACAGATTTAGGGGTAATTAAAAATATAGGGCAGCCGGAATTGGATATAGACCTGGACCAGGACAGAATGGCTCAGTACGGTGTTGCTACCGCAGATGCCAATGCCGTTATTCAAATGGCCATTGGTGGTAAGGCTGTCACCCAATTGTATGAAGGCATTAAAAAATTTGATGTGCGGGTTCGTTTTCCTGAAGAATTCAGAAAAACAGAAAAGGATATCGGCAATATGATGGTGCCAACACAAAGCGGATCGAAAGTACCGATCCGGGAAATAGCAAATATCACAAAAAAGACCGGCGCCAGCCTGGTATTCAGGGATGAAAATGAACGTTATTCAGCGTTGAAATTCTCAGTTCGTGGAAGAGACATGGGAAGTACCATTGCAGAAGCACAGGGAAAAACAGATATAGTTGTTAAACTCAAAAAAGGTTATTCGATGGTATGGCAGGGAGATTTTGAAAATCAAAGAAGAGCGCAGAACAGGCTGGCTGAAGTTATACCGATCAGTCTTATCTTAATATTTTTATTGCTCTTCGTTATGTTCGGAAGCCTGAAGGATGCAGGTCTTGTTTTTTTAAATGTTCCCTTCGCCATCGTAGGTGGTATTATAGCCTTATTGATAACCGGGACAGACTTCAGCATTTCTGCAGGCATCGGATTCATTGCCCTTTTTGGAATTTGCATACAGGACGGGGTTTTATTGATAACTGTATTCAAGCAAAATATCGATAAAATAAAAAGTGGAAAGAGTGCTTTGTATGAAGCTATTAAGCTTGGGGTGCATTCAAGGATAAGACCTGTAATGATGACGGCGCTGATGGCTGCAATCGGATTATTTCCGGCGGCCATCTCGACAGGAATTGGTTCGGAAAGTTCTCGCCCGTTGGCAAGGGTTGTTATAGGTGGAATACTATGCGCTATGCTGTTTTCATTACTCGTCTTTCCGCTGATCTTTGGTTGGGCCTATAGAAATATGGATACGAAAGAGCATTTTTCTTAACCCTTTTTATGGATTACAATAAATGAATGGGTTTTCCCGCTCATTTTTGGATGGATATAAGGAAATTTTCATAAACCCGGTAAATCCAGACCTGGTTACGAGAGAATGGGATAATCCAATGGGCGCCGACAAGTTGAAGAGTAAAGGCAAATCGTTGATTTTAACAAAAAAAATGCAGCTTAGATTTAAAGATACTGGTCTTAATCAATTTGCGGGTAGAGAAATAACTGTAAGAGGGTTATGAACTGTTCTTTGATTGCTGGCTGATGTGAAACGAAATTAATTTCTATTATATGAAGCGGATCAACATTTCCTTACTTTCATTTTTTCTTGCATCTACGTTACTTTCCTGTTCAAAGATCAGCGTCCCTTATACGCAGGATGGTGACTGGATTACCCGTTCCCAACTCAATGGGCCAACACGAAGTGAAGCGGTTGGGTTTACCATTGGGAATTATACTTATCTGGGTACTGGCTGGGATGGTTTGACTAAAAGATATGCGGATTTCTGGAAATACGATCCGGTTAATGATAGTTGGTCGCAAGTCAGCAGTTTACCGGATACCAGGAATGGGGACAAAGCTTATATTTCTACGGGAGAAAACGGCGTCTTATATACTTCTACCTGGGAATATGATTTTGCCACTGATCTGTGGAAACGAAAAAGCTCATTTGAAGGTCCGGCCACAACCGGGGCTGTTGGATTCAACGTACAAAACAAGGGTTATATAGCCACAGGCAGAAGTGGAAATGGTCAGGCTGCGCAATCTGATTTTCTAAGGGAATTTCATCCGGATGATGTCCTGAATCCAAACAATGATTGAATAAAAGATTTAGATAAGCCGCGATACAAAGTTTATATCGTTTAACGTAAGCCTGAATTTTGAAAATCTTCCGTATACTCTGTAGTCAAGGCGGGAGCCCATGTATGTATACCGGTACAATTCATAATCCCAATTGCCGGGAAATCTAACTCCGATAGATGGGTTTATCTTTAATGGAGGGTATGATTTAATGAATTTTCTACGATCCATTACCTATTTCGTTTAGGATAGTTTTGCTTAAATTTTAGGAGAACACAAAAGACAATTCTAAGACAGCGTATAGTAAAGTGGGTACAACAAATTAATCTATAAGTATAGGCGTTTAGTTATCCCTATTATTGGGTAGTTGCATCGGTATGCTAACTACCATTTTCTTTATCAAGCTGTCAGATATGGGCATCCAAAAATTCTAAAACAAGCTTAAGATAATCTGAATAATAGGAACCCAAAAGGTAGTCCCTGAGGTTTTTTATCATGGTAAACCGAGAGTTAAAAACTACTAACAGGAGCACCGGGAACTGGAAAAACAAAGACTGCCGGTGCAATTGGATGTATGATAAATAATCAGCTTTTCTAATTATTAATAAAGGCTTCGGCCATTCTTCATTTCTTCTGCAAGGATTTGAATGGTTTTGGTTTCAAATAACTGAACCAGTTTTCGTTTTATGAATTTATATTCGGCATGCATGGGGCAAGGATTAGTTTCTGAACATTTTTTTAAACCCAGCACACATTTATCCAGCACGTCCCCTTCCTTCATTGCTTCTAATATAGCACGTGCGGGAAGTTTTTTGGCATTTTCGTTTATATAAAAACCACCATTTGGCCCCCTCATTGAACTTACAATTTTTATATTGCCTGCAGTAAGTAATTGGAGAATCTTTGCTGTAAATGACTTAGGTGAGTTAATGCCCTTCGAGATTTCAGCGAGACTCAGTTTGTTATTCTCGCTGCTCTTTTGAGCTATAAAGATAATGGCTCTCAATGCATATTCTGTGGCCTTGGTAAACATGGGTAAACTTTGTATATAAAATATTAACGGTAATACAAATTACAAATTACTGCTTTGGCTTCAATTAATTATTTTTGATTTTTCCAATCCGCATAGGAATCATTGGGTTCATAGTTTTTTAATTTCTGCAGCATCACATTTTGGGCCAACATCTCCTCTGATAGTATCAATATAAAGCTTGGTGATGGTAAACATTCATTATTGTGATACCGGTCAATATCCGGTATATCCGGATGGAGCCTGTACCGAAGCTGTATGCACAATAATTTTCAATATTCAGGATATTAAAGACGTGTGAGAAACAAACAATGGACAAGTAGCCGTCCAGCATAGCATGCATAGGTAAAAAATAATTAAGGATAAATTTGTCCTTAATTATTATATTTGGCAAATAAAACTGTTTTATGGCAAAAAGAAGGAGTTCTATCGGCTACCTGCTAAACCCCAAAAACTGGTGGTTGCCTTTGCTGCTTATCTTTATTATCAGCGCTGCAGGTGTAATCATGGTTGGCGTTCATACTTACACAGAGGCGCCCCCAATTCCAACTTATATTTCCGTAAAAGAGGAGGTTGTTTTTTCAAAGGATGATATAATGAATGGGCAGATCGTATTTCAGAAATACGCATTGATGGAATATGGAAGCATGTTTGGCGATGGCGCCGACCGGGGGCCTGATTTTACTGCAGAAGCATTACACCTGATCTCTCAATACATGAAAGATTATTATCAGTCGAAATTTCAGGATAATGTTAATTCCGGGTTACTTAAAAAAGGAATCGCAGAACAGGTAAAAATAGAACTTAAGGCTAATCGATATAATTCAAATAACAACAATGTATCCCTAACCGAAGGACAGGTATATGCAGCCAATGAACTGCAACAGTATTTCGAACAAAAATTTATTAATCCTAATAGCGTCGGATCGTTTAGTCCGGCCGGATATATTTCAAATAAAAGTGAAATCAGATCCCTGACTGCTTTTTTCTTTTGGGGTGCATGGGTTTGTGGAGCGCAAAGACCGGGAGAACTATATAGTTATACGCATAACTGGCCATATGATCCGTCAGCCGGAAACATTCCGAGTCCTGCTATTATATTATGGAGTATCATTGGTTCACTTGGATTAATATTGGGACTTGGCCTGGTGTTGTATTATCATGGTAAACTGGATAAACTGGATGATCAAGCATATACCAACAAGGCGCGGCCATTTATGACCAGGGGTGAAGTACAAAGATTTCAACCCGACGCGGTTCAAAAAGCTACCTATAAATTCTTTTACGTTGCCATCTTACTCTTTGCTGTTCAGGTTTTGGCAGGAATACTTACTGTACATGACTTTGTAGGGTTTGTGCATTTTTGGAGATTTAATATTTCAGCGTTATTACCCATTACTGTAACACGCAGCTGGCATGTGCAGTTATCCTTGTTATGGATTTCGGCTTGCTGGATTGGCGCTTCATTTTTTATGATGTCACTTATTTCGCCTCAGCAACCTAAAAGTCAGGTTAAGCTCATGAATATTATTTTCTGGCTTACTGTTTTATTGGTGGCCGGTTCATTTGCAGGTATTTTCCTGGGTCCAAAAGGAATTATTCCAAAGTACTGGTATTGGCTGGGACACCAGGGATGGGAATATGTTGAATTGGGAAAACTATGGCAGGTCATGCTTGCTGTTGTTTTTATCATCTGGGCAATCGCCTTATACCGTGGCGTTAAACCGGTAATGAAGTTAAAACAGCCATGGGCTTTGCCTAACTGGTTAGTCTATGCGTCGTTTAGTATTATCCTGCTGCTGATATCCGGTTTTATTGCAACACCAAAAACTAATTTTGTTATCGCTGACTTTTGGCGGTGGATGGTGGTACATATGTGGGCCGAAGCTTTTTTCGAGGTATTTACTACGGTGTTGATTGGTTATTTTATGGTGTTGATGGGACTGGTAAGCAGACAGGCTGCCATTCGCGTAATTTATCTTGCTACCCTGTTGTTCTTAGGTTCGGGATTGCTGGGTATCTCCCACAATTTTTACTGGAATGCAAAACCGGTTGGTACCATGGCACTCGGGTCCGTGTTTTCAACGCTTCAGGTAGTTCCACTGGTACTCCTCACATTAGAAGGCTGGCGGTTTAGAAAATTGCCACAGGTACTCGAAAACCGGAATGCTATTAATAAAGATACGAGCAGTCGATTTGGGTTTTCGGAAGTGTTTTTGTTTTTGGTGGGCGTTAATTTCTGGAATTTTTTTGGAGCTGGTGTGCTTGGCTTCATTATCAATCTGCCCATTGCCAATTATTACGAACATGGTACTTACCTGACCGTGAATCACGGTCATGCCGCGCTGATGGGGGTATATGGCAATCTGGCCATAGCAGCCGTATTGTTTTGCTGCCAGTTATTATTTAAGGCAGAATGGTGGAGGCCCCGGCTTATCAGAACTGTTTTCTGGTCAATTAATGTCGGTTTATTACTGATGGTATTCCTTGATTTATTTCCTGTCGGTATCTGGCAATTTAAAACGGTAACAGAACAAGGGCTGTGGTATGCACGAAGCAGTTCATTTATTGAAAGCACCGGTTTTCAAACATTCACCTGGTTACGTATTGTGGGCGGCTCTTTGTTCACATTGGGAGGGGTGACACCACTAGTTTGGTTTATAACCAGCAGAAGAAGAGGATTAAAGAAGGGAATGCCGGAAATAAACAGCTTTCTGTTCAACCATAAAAAAGTTTCAGCACCTCTTTCTCCATTATAAAATACATGCCATCTGGCCTTTGCAGCTTCTTTTGGTAATACTGATATATGTAATATTCAATAAAAATATATTCATAGTGATAAAAAAAATATTTACTGAAAATTCTTTGCTGTATTCTTGTTCTGATTGTTCCAGCGCTGCACAAATGGCGAACTATCTGCCTTTAAATAAATTATTTTAAATAAAATAAAAACAGGGGCTTTCATATTTAAATTCTATTCTGATTCCACAAAATTTATTTACTAATTTAGAAAGTTTTACAATACCTGATGAACTGAAAAAGGATGCAATATAGAAGGCTTGAAACAAACTATCCAATGGTATAAAGAACAAGGCTGGATAAAGAATTAATTGACCTAAATGTTGCAAAAGACTTTAAATAAGCAAAATATTTATTCAATCGTCATCAAAAGAATGATAATTAGTATTGCATCAATTAATAACCTTATAGAAATAAATGTATAATATGAACGAATCAATAATGCGTTTTATAGAAATGCAAAAATGTGTATCTATTTGTTGTGTGGATAGTGAAGGAAATCCTTATTGCTTCAGTTGCTTTTATGCTTTCAACGCTGAAGAAGGTTTGTTATATTTCAAATCGTCTCCTGCCACTTATCATATAAAATTATTGTTGCAAAAACCTGTTGTGTCCGGATCGATTTTGCCTGATAAACTACAGATATTGTCTGTAAAAGGTATACAATTCCAAGGGGTTGTTTTATCTGAACATCATGAACTGTCAAAAAATGCTTCAACACATTATCACAAAAAATATCCATTTACCCTTGCTATTCCGGGAGAGAAATGGACAATACAATTAACCCGTATTAAAATGACAGATAGCAGCAGACTTTTCGGAAATAAATTGTATTGGGAAAGAACAGAAATGAAAGTTTTGTAGAGTTTGAATTTTTAAGAACTCGCTGCAGTTCTTTGCTATCCCCACAGTGAGGTTTATTAAAAAGAGGCAGATGCATACCAGCAGTAGTATGAAAAGATTTAAAATATTTATCATAAACAGAATTACAACCTTGTTACTCAGTTTTATTATTTTGTGCACTTGTTACAATCTGCATCATACAGATATTAGAAAGGCAACCGAAGCTGGAGAAACTGGTCACCGGCAGCATGATTACAAACCGACGGATTTCAGTTAAATAGCGGTGTTAAATGGAAGGCCGATAGCATTACCAACAGCAACGTTAAAAATCTTCAGATCATTGTTAACAATTTTAACCGGCAACAAGATAAATCACTATCTGCTTATAAGAATGTTGCTGCTGAACTTCAGCAGGGCCTGGATAAAATGATAAGTGAATGTAAAATGAAAGGACCAGATCATGGTGCCCTTCACCAATGGTTGGAGCCATTAATAGAAAAGGTTGGGGAATT
>JAYVXJ010000603.1:0-5032 GCA_043785285.1 Chitinophagaceae bacterium | reverse complement strand
GGTTCATGCCATGACACGCGATTATGATGCGTACAATTTTCTTTCCATAGGGCTTAACTATAACCTGGGAAGAAAAGCGGTTGAACCACTTTGGTGGGTCAACCCGCTGGATTACGCTTATGGCGAAATCAATGCTCCCCGTCACATGAAACTTCCAAAACCGGTTCTGGATGATGCGGATGGTGATGGCGTAACAGACCAGTTCGATCATGAACCCAATACCCCCGCCGGTTGTCCGGTGGATACCCATGGGGTTAGTCGCGATACAGATGGAGACGGCGTTCCTGATTGTAAGGATAAAGAACTCATTACTCCAACACAGTGTCAGCCTGTTGACGCAGATGGTGTAGGTAAGTGCCCTGATCCGGCCTGCTGTAAAGAAATAAATGCGAAACTGGATTCCGGCGGACTGGGATCTATGGGAAGAGGCAGATGCTTTATCGGTGACCTGCCCAGCATCGTGTTCAAAGGAAGATCTGTTACGCTGAGCAAAGACGGTAAGGTGCTTGCTGAAAGCATCGCAGAAAAAATGAGAAACAACCCGGGTTGTAAAGTAGCCGTAATCGGTTATGGCGAATCCAGCAAATCTGCACAACAGCTTAGCTGGGATCGGGTAAATGAAGTGATTAAATACCTGGTTGAAAAAGAAGGTATTAACTCTGACCGCTTCATTTTCCGATATGGCCAGACCGGTGGCGATGAAAACACCATTGATATTAAAGATGGTACGGGAGAAGAAGGACCTAATACGGTTCCGGCTCCGCATCCGAACCTGCGTAAGAGATAAGGTATAGTCCCGAGGGATATCAATGGCCGTTGGATTTACCAGCGGCCATTGGTTTGTTGACGGTTGTCAGTTGACGGACTTCAGGCGCGAATTCGCACATAGGAACCGTCAACCGTCAACATTAAAATAACCACTTTAACATATTCACCTGCTAAAAACCCCTATTTTCGTTTTTTACCTAAATATTGTAATTTTTCAGGCTTCATGAAACCACTATTTCTGGCAGTCATCATTTCGGTAAGCCTTTCTTCCTGCTTTATTGTTCCTAAAGCCTGGCGTAGCAAACGCTCGAGCTTTACTAAGATCATGAAAAGCACGGACTATGATTATAAGCTGAAAATGGCCGAAAAGTATTATCTGAATAAGGATTACAACCATGCTCAGCAATTGTACGATGATCTGTATCGCGTTATGAAGGGTTCAGAGCATTATGAGGATATCTGGTATAAATACGCCTATTCAGCCTTTTATCTTCGGGATTATATTAATGCGGAAAATCTGTTTAAAGGATTTGTGGAAGCCTTTCCGAACAGTCCGAAGGCTGCGGAAATGGACTATATGCGCGCCTATACTTTTTATAAGCAATCGCCTAAATTTGAACTGGATCAAACCAATACCACTAAAACCATTGGTTTCATGCTGGCTTTTATCAGTCAGCATCCCGAGTCCGATAAAGTAAAAGAGGCCACGGAGATCATTGAAAAGTGCCGGGCAAAGCTGGAATTAAAGGATTTTGAAAATGCCCGTCTTTACTACAACCTTCGGGCAACCAATCCGGCTTATTTAAAGGCCGCCTCTCTTACGTTCAACACCCTGATGAACACGTACCCTGATTCTCGGAAAAGTGATGAATATAAGTTGTATATTATCAGATCGGAGTATGAATACGCTACGATGAGCCTGGAAGAAAGGAAACAGGTTCGTTTTCAACAGGTCGTGACCGATTGCAATGATTTCATAGATCGCTTTCCGGATAGTAAACTTAAGAAACAGGTTCAGGATTACCTGTACCTCACTAATAATTCGCTAAAAGCTTTACAAAATGAGCAAACCAAGAAGACAGGTTAGTACCCACATTCCCAGTACCGCAGAAACCAGAAATCTGACGGATATTAAAAACAAAACTGGCAATCTGTACGAATCCATTGCCATCATTGCCAAAAGGGCAAACCAGATCAATATTTCCGTGAAGGAAGAGCTGCATAGCAAGCTGGAAGAATTTGCTACGCACACGGACAGCCTGGAAGAAATCCATGAAAATAAGGAGCAGATCGAAATTTCCAAAGCATACGAAAGAATGCCGAACGCAGCATTACTGGCTACCCAGGAGTTTATGGAAGACAAGATCTATTACCGTAAGAATGAGGACGATCTCTTCAGCTAGGCCCTAATTTATATTCATGGTAGAGGGGAAAAAAATACTCCTTGGCGTCTGCGGCAGCATTGCCGCTTACAAATCCATCCTGCTTACCCGGCTGCTCATCAAGGCCGGCGCGGAGGTGAAAGTAATCATCACCCCTTCTGCCAAAGATTTCGTGACGCCTTTGTCGCTTTCCACCATTTCCAAAAACGAAGTGCTATCCGATTTATTCCGGGAGGATACCTGGTCTAATCATGTTCAGCTGGGCCGCTGGGCCAACCTGATGCTGATTGCGCCGCTAAGTTGTAATACACTGGCGAAAATGGTGCACGGACAATGTGATAATCTTTTATTGGCTACTTATCTTTCAGCAACCTGCCCTGTAGCGGTTGCACCGGCCATGGACGAAGACATGTGGCTGCATCCGGCAACCCGTGGTAATATAGAAAAACTTCAAACATTTGGCAATCGCGTTATCCCGGTAGAAAAAGGGGAACTGGCGAGCGGCCTATATGGAGAAGGCAGGATGGCCGAACCGGAGCAGATCATTTCTTTCATCGAAACGAATTTTTTTTTTAACTCCCCATTAAAAGGAAAGAAGGCATTGGTGACTGCCGGTCCCACGCACGAACCCCTTGATCCCGTACGCTATATTTCAAACCAATCCACCGGGAAAATGGGCATTGCCATTGCGCAGGAACTTGCGCAACGGGGTGCTGAAGTAGAACTGATATTAGGTCCTTCCGCCTTACAAGTGAATATTTCCGGCGTGCATGTTATACCGGTTCAATCCGCCGAGGACATGTACCAAGCCTGCCTGAAGCTGTTTCCAAAAACAGACATCGCCGTCATGTCTGCCGCAGTGGCAGATTATACACCCGTTTCTTTTTCTTCAGAAAAAATAAAAAAGAATTCCGGAACATTTAACCTGGAGCTGACCAAAACAAAAGATATTTTAAAGACATTGGGTGAACAGAAAAAAGCCGGACAGATCCTGGTGGGGTTTGCTTTGGAGAACAAGGATGAAAAAGCGTATGCCAGGGAAAAACTGGAATCCAAAAAAGCAGATATGATCGTATTGAATTCCCTTAATGATGCTGGTGCCGGTTTTGGTTTTGATACCAATCAGGTGACCATATTTGAAAAGGGGGGAACCGAAATCCGGTATGATCAAAAGCCAAAGCATCAAGTAGCAAAAGATATCGTTGACAGGATTATAAAATGGTCATGATGTACACAAAGGTCCTTTTATGGTTGAGCTTTTTTGCACTGGGGGTACCGCAGGTCCGGAGTCAGGAACTCCAGGCCAATGTAACGGTGTTGGCTAACCGCGTTGGTTCAAACGTGGATAAACGGATTTTCCAGACCCTGCAAACTGCGCTATATGATTTTCTGAATAACCGCAAGTGGACTAACGAGACTTTTGGTAATACCGAAAAGATCGCTTGTAATTTTTTGCTGAACTTCAGCGGTTCGCAGGATAATAATACGTATTCCGCCTCGCTTACCATTCAGGCCGGCCGGCCTATCTATAACTCTTCTTATCAGAGTCCGCTGATCAACTTCATGGATGAGTCCGTCAGCTTCCGGTATATTCAGTTTCAAGCCCTGGATTTTAATGAAACCCGCGTGCAGGGAACGGATCCGCTTTCGGCAAACCTGACGGCAATCTTTGCTTATTATGTCTATATGATCCTGGGTCTTGATTTCGATTCTTTTGGATTGCGCGGAGGGGACCCGTATTTTCAAAAGGCATTGAATATTGTGAACAATGCACCGGAAGGAAGTTCAGTGACGGGATGGAAACCCTTTGACGGGGTGCGTAACCGGTACTGGCTGATTGAGAATCTGACCAATGCCAAATACAATCCATTGCACGACGCTATTTATAATTACTATCGTCAGGGCCTGGACCAGATGTATGATCATGAAAACGATGCGCGGACGGCCATGCTGAATGCCCTGATCTCCCTGAATAATATCAATACGGAATTTCCCAATATTATGTTCATGCAGTTTTTTTTCCAGGGGAAGGCAACGGAAATTTCCAATGTATTTAAGAAAGGGACACCGGAGGAGAAAAGCAGGGCGCTGGACTTATTGTCGCGCCTGGACATTCCCAATATCAACCGGTATAAACAGGATCTTCAATGAAAGAGCTGCATATATTCGTTTTTTGCTTATGCTTTTCTGCATGTATGGACCGGAATGTGGTGCCTTCCGGTATCATTCAACCCGATTCCATGCAGGTAATCCTGAAAGAGGTGATCATGGTTGATCAATATGCCGTGCAGTACCTGTTTAAGGATTCTGTGAAAAAAGATTCTACGCACCGGAATGTTAAGCTGGAAATACGGCAACTCTATGAAACAGTATTTAAATTGCATACGGTAACAAGGGATGAATTCCGGAAGAGCCTGGATTTCTATGACTCCCGGCCGGATCTGATAAAAACAATGTTCGATAGTCTTGCGGCTAATGAAACCCGGTACCGGAATGATCGCTTTAAACCTAATTCCACTCTCATTCCGTCTCCTAATGATGCATTAAAGAAGTAGGGCGGTTATTCTTAAATCCATTTGTATGAATAAAGTGTATCTCGATGCGCTTGATGCAGTAAAAGACATTCCTGATTCCGCCGTGATCATGCTCGGTGGATTTGGTCTCTGCGGCATACCGGAAAACTGCATTGCCGCGCTGGTGAAATCCGGCGTTAAAAACCTGACCTGCATTTCCAATAATGCGGGCGTGGATGAATTCGGATTGGGATTATTACTAAAGACGCGGCAGATAAAAAAAATGATCAGCTCTTATGTGGGAGAAAACGAAGAGTTCGAGCGGCAATTACTTCATGGAGAGTTGGAAGTGGACCTGATACCTCAAGG